>JANMQW010000269.1:0-3329 GCA_031370725.1 Novosphingobium sp. | reverse complement strand
TGCCCGCGGCGCGGAACGGGGTGTTGTTGGCGTTGTAAACGAAGCCTGAAGCTGGGTTGATATAGTGCGGGACCAGATCTGGCGCGACGGTAACGTGCCAGATCAGGTCCGAGCGGTCGCCCGGCAGCACGCGGCGCCAGTCGAAGCCGGGTTTGCGCACCGGAAACGCCGCGTTGTAGAGGTAGGCGATGTTGCCTGCGCGGTCGGCGTAGATGAAGTTGGTCGAGGGCAGCGGGTGCCGCGCCATCAGCGCTCGCCATTCGGCAAAGTCCCGCGCCTTGTTGAGGTGATAGAAGTCGCCGATGTTGGAAATGCTGTCGATCGCGGCATAGCGGATTGCGAACGCGCCCTGCTTGTTGACGATGACGGGGCCATGCGCCGATCGGTAGACGGACTTGGGCACGGGTAGCACCAGCGGCCCGAACCGCACCGGCAGCCACACGCGCTTTTTCTCCAGCGGCAGCCACTTGCCGTCGAGGCGGTAACGGTTGCCGTCCTTGTCCAGCGCCAGCTTGTAGACGTCGATCAGGTCGGGGCGGTTAACCGTATTGGTCCAGCCCAGGTTCTCGTTGTGGCCCAGCGCGAGGAACGGCATCCCCGGGAACAGCGCGCCGGCCATGTGCCAGCCCTGGTCGCTCTCGACCACGATCTCGTACCACGCGACCCCGCCGCGATACGGCTGGTGGGCGTTGGAGACGAGCCGGGTAACCCCGTCGCCCGACCGCGCAGGGGCGATTGCAAAGGCGTTCGATCCGGCGAGCGCGGCATCCTCGCCGACGGGCAGCGGGCCGGGTTTTGCGTCGGGATCGGACGAGGTTGGGATAAGGCTGCCGCCGCCATGTGGGTAATCGGGCAGCGGCTTGCCATCCAGCGATGGACCGTTGTCGGCGCCCAAAGGCTTCTCACCGACCAGCGCGCCGATCGTGTGATCGAGCCCGAAGAAGAATGGCTGGCGCAGCGCGAACCCGGTGGCGATGTCCTGTCCGTCGAGCGGAAACAGCCGCGCCAGCTTCACCTCCCCAGGGTGGCGCGCGGCATAGCGGTTGAGCCCTGCGGCATACGCTTCGAGCAGCGCGCGGACATCGCCGGGCAGCGCGGCGTAGCGGCGCTCAACCGTCCCGCGCGCGTCGAGCAGGTGGAACGCGAAATCGACTTTGGCGCCGTCCACCCCGGCGATCGCCCCATAACGCCCGCGGGTCATCGCCGCGACATCCTGCAGCGTGGCAAAATCATCCTCGGCGTGGGCAAAAGCAATTCCGAAGGCAACGTCGGGATCGGTCTTGCCATGGACGTGGGGCACGCCGAATTCGTCGCGGGTGATCTGCACGGAATAAACGCGGGTCGAAGCAGCGGCGGGGGAGGGCGCAGCGAACGGCTCCCACGTCATCAGCCCGACGAGGATCGCCGCCAGCACAAGCAACAGGCCCCAGCCAATGCGTTTTGTCCAGATCAATGCCGTGTCCCCCGTTGGTTGCATCACTTCCAAGCGTTCGCCGGTCGCAAAGCTTTTGGTCTAGCCCGATTCGTGGCTTACCCTGCCCTGCGATGAGCGAAGTGCAAACCCTCACCGGCCGGCTGCTGCTCGCCATGCCCGGAATGGGCGACCCGCGGTTCGATCACGCGGTGATTGCGATGTGTGTCCACGATGCCAACGGGGCGCTGGGGATCGGGATTGGCAAGCTCCATCCCGGCCTGCGTTTTCACCAGTTGCTTGGCAATGTCGGGCTCGATCCGGGCGAGGCGCCCGATGCGCCGGTCCACAACGGCGGCCCGGTGGAAATGCAGCGCGGATTTCTCCTCCATTCTCCCGAATGGCGCTGCGAGGATACCATTGTGGTCGAGGGGCAATACGGCCTGTCCGCCAGCGTCGAGGCGTTGCGCGCGATTACCCGTGGCGAAGGCCCGGCGCGCTGGGTGTTCGCGCTGGGCTATGCGGGGTGGGGGCCGGGGCAGTTGGATGGCGAAATGCAGCGCCACGGCTGGTACGCCGCGCAAGGCCACGACCGCATCGTGTTCGCCACCCCCGCCGCCGTCCGCTGGACCGCCACGTGGAAGGCCGAAGGGATCGATCCGGCGCTGCTGGCGAACACGACCGGGCGGGCTTAAGTTCTGATCCTCCCTGTTCTCGTTCTTGCGCGAACGGGGAGGGGGACCGCCACGCCGCTTGGCGCGGGGGTGGAGGGGTATCGCGCCACCGAAAAGACCCCTCCGTCAGTCGGCAAGAAAAAGCCGCCTGCCACCTCCCCATTCGCGCAAGGGCGAAGGTAGGGAGGAACTCAGAGACCTACCTTTTGACCTGGCAGCCTTGCCCCGAAGCCTTCAGCTTGGCGCACAACGCGTTGGCTGCAGCGACATCGCCGGCTACCGCCTGGAGGCGGAAGACGCGGCCGAATTCGGCCTGGCCCTCAACCACCCGGTGCTTGAACCCGGCCAGCGCATCGTGCCGCGCGGAAAGCGCCGACCAGCCCGTTTCGGCGTCAGCAGCCGAAGTATAGGCGGCCACCTGAACTCCGACCCCGCCACCTGTGGTGGCAGGAGCATTGCTGGCCGCTGCGCTGGCGCTGGCCTTGGGCGCGGGCGCAGCAGAGTCGCTGGCGGCTGCTTTCGGCGTTGCTGTCACGGCGGGCGTGCCGGCTGCGTTGAACCCGGGAGCGGGGGAGGTGCTTTCCTCGCCCGCGATCGTGCCGCTGCGGGTCTCGCCCTGGGCAACGGCGTAGCTGGTGTCGCCGGTGCCCGCGAACTTTTTGCCGCCGGGGTTCTCGGGCGCGACCTTGTAGGGGCTCTGTTCGGCGCGGATCAGGCTGCCGTCTGCTTGGCCCGGGCCCCGATGGCTGGAAAACCACACCGCCCCGACGATCATCGCCAGCGCAACAAGGCCGAGCATCACGAAGCCGATGATCCGCCCGCTGTCGAATCCTTCGGGGTCGATGTCGTCGGCGGATTCGAGCCAGGGCAGTCGCTCGTCGCTATCGCCCAGACCGAGCCGAGGCGGCGCGGCGGGGGCGAAGGCGTCGCCCTCACCACCGTCTGCACTGGCGTAACTGTCGCCTTCGCCCTCATCGTCCCAGCGCGGCGGGATCGGGGTTCCGGCAGGGGGGATGGCATCTTCGGGCGGAAGATCGTCGCCGGTGAAGATCGATTTGCGTCCGCTTTTGTCGTCGCCTGCCATGTGCCTAAAGCTCCTCGGCCGCTTCCACCCCCAGGATGGCGAGGCCGTTACGGATCACCTGCCCGATTTGGGACACAAGGAAAAGTCTGGCGGCGGTTAGCTGACGGTCCTGTGTCACAATGAAGCGTTTGCCGGGGGAATCGTTGCCCACGTTCCAGTG
>JANMQW010000115.1:0-2986 GCA_031370725.1 Novosphingobium sp. | reverse complement strand
GCGCGGCGCTGACTGCGTTGACGGATGGCGCAAAAGGCGGTGATAACCTCCTCGCCTTAGCCGTCGATGCTGCGCGCGCCCGCGCCTCGCTCGGTGAAATCTCCGACGCAATGGAGGCGGTGTTCGGGCGTTATGGCACCCAGCCGGTCCCCGTGACTGGCATCTATGGCAAGGCTTACGAGGCCGATGCGCGCTACACGCAGGTGATCGATGGCGTCGCCTCGGTCGCCCGCCGCCTCGGCCGTGCGCCGCGGCTGTTGGTCGCCAAGATGGGCCAGGACGGGCACGACCGCGGTGCCAACGTGATCTCCTCGGCGTTCGGCGACATGGGTTTTGACGTGACTAGCAGCCCGCTGTTCCAGACGCCCGAGGAGACTCTGGCGCTGGCCTTGGAGAAACAGGTTGATGCGATTGGCGCGAGCAGCCTCGCCGCCGGACACAAAACGTTGATTCCCGAACTGATCCGGCTTTTGCGCGACGCCGGTCGCGCCGACATCAAGGTGATCGCCGGGGGCGTGATCCCGCCGCAGGACTACGATTTCCTGCGCGATGCGGGCGTGCAGGGGATTTACGGCCCGGGGAGCAACGTGGTCGAATGCGCGGCCGACGTTCTGCGATTGCTCGGTCACAACATGCCGCCTGCGGGGCAGGAACTGGAGGCGGCAGAGTGACCAGTTCAGCGCACGTCTCGTTTTTCCCGATCGCCTCGATGATGTTCGCCGCCGGGCTGGGCATACCCGTATTCGCGGCGTTCAACTCAGGGCTCGGACAGCAGCTTGGCAGCCCGGTCGCGGCGACCGCGATTACCTTCGGGATCGGGCTGGTTATCGCGACTGCCTTACTCCTGATCGTCGGCTTTCCGCCCCGCACCGGTTATACTTTCGAGCGACCCTACATCTGGGCGGGCGCGATTTTCATGCTGTTCTACGGCATCTCGATTGCGTTCGCCGCGCCTCGGATCGGGGTCGGCAACGCGGTGTTCTTCGTCTTGCTCGGTCAGCTTGTCGCCGCCGCGGCGATCGACCACTTCGCACTGTGGGGCGCGATGAAGGCGACGCTGACCGCGCGCCGCGCCGCGGGCATCGCGGTGATGGCGCTGGGCGTTTATCTTGCCAGGAAACCCGTATGACCGCTCGCTCTGAACCCCGCACCGACTGGACCCGGCCTGAAATCGCCTCGCTTTTCGATCTCCCATTCACCGAACTGGTATTCCGCGCTGCGACCGTCCACCGCGCGCACCACGCGCCTGATCAGGTCCAGCTGTGCACGCTGCTCAGCATCAAGACCGGCGGTTGCCCGGAGGATTGCGGATACTGCTCGCAATCGGTCCACGCCGACAGCGGGGTCGAGGCGACCAAGCTGATGGATGTGCGCAGCGTTCTGCAATCCGCCGCGCAGGCCAAGGACCACGGCAGCCAGCGGTTCTGCATGGGCGCCGCGTGGCGCAACCCCAAGGACCGCGACATGCCCGCGATCGTCCAAATCGTGCAGGGCGTGCGCGCAATGGGGCTGGAAACCTGCATGACGCTGGGGATGCTTTCGCCCAAACAGGCGGACATGCTCGCCGAGGCCGGGCTCGACTACTACAACCACAACATCGATAGCAGCCCCGAATATTACGAACGCGCGATCACCACGCGGACGATGCAGGACCGGCTCGATACACTGGGCGAAGTCCGCCGCGCGGGGATCGCGGTATGCAGCGGCGGGATCGTCGGGATGGGCGAAACCCGCGCCGACCGGGTCGGCTTCATCCACACCCTCGCGACACTGCCGAAGCATCCCGAATCTGTGCCCGTCAATGCGCTCGTCCCGATCAAGGGCACCGTACTGGGCGATATGCTGGCCGACACGCCCTTGGCGAAGATCGACGACATCGAGTTCGTCCGCACCGTCGCCGTCGCGCGGATCACGATGCCGCCGAGCATGGTGCGGCTGTCCGCCGGGCGCGAGAGCATGAGCGAGGCGACGCAGGCGCTGTGCTTCATGGCCGGCGCCAACTCGATCTTCACCGGCGACAAGCTGCTCACCGCGCCGAACGCGGGGGACGACGCCGATGGCGCGATGTTTGCGCGTCTGGGGCTGACGGTGATGGCGAGCGAAGAACCGATGCGGGCGTGTCGTGTGGTCGAGGCGGCAGAATGACGCTGCTGGCGGGCACACCGAAAGGTTACGTGGTTGCAGAGGTCGAGGTGATCGATGCTGCGGGTTTCGAAGCTTATCGGGCGGCAGTTGCGCCGATGATCGAACGATGCGGTGGGCACTACATGGTCAGAGGCGGAACCATTCTAGCGATTGAAGGCGACGCGCCGCAGGCGCGGGTCGTTATAATCGAGTTCCCGAGCCTGATAGCGGCAGAAGCATTTATTCGATCGGAGGATTATCGTCCGGTCGCGGCAATCCGCCACAAAACTGCCAAATCGCGCCTCTATCTTGTTGAAGGTACCGCCCCTTGATGTTCAAGAAAATCCTCATCGCCAATCGTGGCGAGATCGCGTGCCGGATCATCAAGACTGCGCGGCGGATGGGTATCGCGACGGTCGCGGTCTATTCCGATGCCGATGCGCGGGCGCCGTTTGTCAAAATGGCGGACGAGGCGGTGCATATCGGGCCGTCGCCCGCGGCGCAGTCGTACCTGATCGCCGACAAGATCATCGCCGCGGCCAAGCAGACCGGGGCTGAGGCGGTGCATCCCGGCTATGGCTTCCTGTCCGAGCGGACCTCGTTCGCCGAGGCGCTCGCCGCCGAGGGGATCGCGTTCATCGGTCCGCCGGTGAACGCCATCGCCGCGATGGGGGACAAGATCGAGAGCAAGAAGCTCGCGCTCAAAGCCGGGGTAAACGTTGTCCCCGGGTTCGTCGGCGAGATCGACGATACCGAACACGCGGTGCGGATCGCGGCGGAAATCGGCTATCCGGTGATGATGAAGGCCAGCGCGGGCGGCGGCGGCAAGGGGATGCGGCTGGCGTACTCCGAAGCCGACGTG
>JANMQW010000099.1:0-4604 GCA_031370725.1 Novosphingobium sp. | reverse complement strand
ATCTGGGGCGCGTTCGGGCGCGATTTCCGCAGCCGCGACGGCAAGCGCTTCATGGTTGCGGTGCTGACCGCGAAGCAATGGAGGGGGTTGGTCGAAGCGTTCGCGGTCAAGGACGAGATCGCCGCGCTGGAGGGACGACTTGGTCTGAGCTTCACCACCAGCGATGCCAACCGCTTTGAAAATCGTGAAAAGTTGTTCGATCTATTCCAGCAGGTTGCGGAGCGTTTCGACTATATCGAACTAGCTTCGCGTCTCGGCGCCGCAGGGGCGACCTTCGAGCGGTATCGCACGATGTACGAAGCAGCCAACGACCCCGCTCTGGTCGCCGACAATCCGCTGTTCGGCCCTTCCCCCGCCAACCCCAGCGGGTTCGCCTATCCCGCGCCGCGATCGTTCGCCAACATTCCCGGGCGCGAGGCGGGCGATCCGTGTGCGGCACCCTATTTGGGCGAACACAGCGAAGAGGTGCTGGCCGAGCGGCTGGGGATGGCTTCAGGTGAGATTGCGCGGCTGATCGACCGTGGTGTGGTTGCCACAAGCGACCGCGGCGCGTGAACGTTTCCGATGTCCCTATCCGATACGCGCTGTCCTACAACACCCGGTCCGTGCCATGGTCGCAGGATGCACATCCTCTCGCCCCCGCCGTCCTGCGTCCATTCGGGCAATCATGGGGCAGCCAACTTTTGATTCCCAGGACTGTGTAACATCCGGTCCAAGCGCATTTCACGAAAGACGAACCGATGGCTGAAACCCGCTCTCCCGATCGCTTAAGACGCGCCGCCATTGTCAGCCCGATTCGCACCGCCGTGGGCAAATTCGGGGGATCGCTTTCGTCCGTCACCGCTGGTGACTTGGGAGCAGTTGTCCTCAAAGCCTTGATCAAGCGTACGAAGATCGATCCAGCGCGGGTCGATGATGTTGTTTTTGCCCAGGGCTATGGCAATGCCGAAGCGCCTTCGATCGGCCACTGGTCGTGGCTCGCGGCGGGGCTGCCATTGGAAGTGCCTGGCTACCAGCTCGACCGGCGCTGCGGTTCGGGCCTGCAGGCAATCGCCAACGCCGCGATGATGGTCCAGACCGGCGCTTCGGATGTGGTCGTCGCAGGCGGCGTCGAGAGCATGTCCAACGTCGAGCACTACACCGTCGACCTGCGCAATGGGGTCCGCGCTGGCAACGTCACGCTGCACGATCGGTTGACGCGAGGCCGTGTGATGAGCCAGCCGATCGAGCGGTTCGGGCATATCTCGGGCATGATCGAAACCGCCGAAAACCTTGCCAAGGACTATGATATCAGCCGCGAGGCGTGCGATGCCTATGCCGCGCGCAGCCATCAGCGTGCCGCTGCGGCGTGGAACCAGCACCTGTTCGACGATGAGCTGATCCCCGTGAGCGTGAAGCAGAGGAAGGGCGATCCGCTGATCTTCGCCCACGACGAAGGCTACCGCGCCGACGCCACCGCCGAAACTCTCGCCAAGCTACGTCCGCTTGAAGGCGGCGTGGTTACCGCGGGCAACGCCAGCCAGCAGAACGATGCAGCCGCCGCGTGCCTGGTCGTCGCCGAGGACAAGCTTGAGGAACTCGGCCTCGAGCCCGATGCCTGGTTCCATTCGTGGGCCGCTGCGGGTTGCGAACCTTCGCGGATGGGGATCGGCCCGGTCCCCGCGGTCGAACGGTTGTTCGCCCGCACCGGGCTATCGTGGGACGACATCGACCTGGTCGAGCTCAACGAGGCGTTCGCGCCGCAAGTGCTAGCGGTGCTCAAGGGCTGGGGCTGGTCGCACGACGACACTCGCCACGAGATCCTCAACGTCAACGGATCGGGGATCAGCCTGGGCCATCCGATCGGCGCAACCGGGGGCCGGATTCTCGCCAACCTGACCCGCGAGCTCCATCGTCGCGGCGGGCGCTATGGGCTTGAAACGATGTGCATCGGCGGCGGCCAGGGCATCGCGGCGGTGTTCGAACGCGCAGTCTGATTGTTACGGCGCCAGAGCGAGCTGCGACTTCAGGTGATCTCCCAGAAACCCCCATCAGGGCTCTCGGCGACGCGGCAGATAAGGTCCTGCCCCTTCCACACTTCGACCGGTTTGCCACAGCCATGGCGCTGGGCCAGCAGGAACGCGGCCGATGCGCTCCCGGCTACGATTTCGGCGGGCACGCCAGACGGGTCTTCGGCAGACGAACCGAATATGAGGCGGTAATTGATCATGACCGGGGTTCCCGAATAGGCGGGAGCATGCTGACCGAAGCTCTGCTCGGCAGCTTCTCTCGGTCGACGGAAGCCCATGAAAGCCCGGCGATGGCAGTTCCCTACAGCGAGTGACGTCGGCCCGCTGCAACATACGTTTCAACACCACACTTTCGTTTTGGGAACCCGATGGCGGCACGAACCGTTTGGGGGGTGCATTTCCAAGTTATCAAAGGATAAACCCATGTTTCGTTCTGCAACCGCCCTCGCCGCGCTCGCCCTGATCGGCTCGACCGTCGGCGCCGGAACCGCCGAGGCGCGTCGCTGCGCCTACATGACCAAAACGGCCGGCGCGGTTGTCGGCGGTGTCGGTGGTGCTGTGCTCGGCGGGGTCCTGACCCATGGCAGCACAGGTCCGCTGCTCGGTGCGGCTGGTGGCGCTGTTGTCGGCCACGAAATCGCCCGCAAAAACCATCGCAAGTGCCGCTACACGCGCACGTATCGCCGCCGCTAGTTTGCGTTTCGCGTGGTGGCGGGGGATGGTGTGGCGATGAGCCGCACCTTCGGAACCCCGCCAACGCTTGACGAAATCGAGGCTCTGGCCCGCGCCACGTTGGCGCGGTTGCCGGAGCCTTTCTCGTCGCATCTGCGATATATTGTAGTGCAGGTCGAAGACTTTGCCGACAACGAGACGCTGGCAGCGCTCGGGATCGAGGACCCGTTCGAGCTGACCGGGGTGTACGAAGGTCTGCCGGTGGGCGAGAAGGACAGCGGCGTTTCGGGCGCGCTTCCCGACCGCATCCGCCTGTTCCGCCAACCGATCCTCGACGAATGGATCTCGCGCGGGGACGAGACTTTGGAACATCTGGTGGCGCACGTGCTGATCCACGAGGTGGGGCATCATTTCGGGCTGAGCGATGCGGATATGGAGGCGTTGGAGGAGGATTAGCAATCCTCCCCGGCACGGGGGAGGTGCCCCGCAGGGGCAGAGGGGTTGCGCCTCTCCGCTTGCGCCGCGCCTGCCGATAGGTGGTACCCCTATGTCACTCGGTTCGCGAGCGCCACCTTCCCGTTCCGGGGAGGATTGTCGAACCTCGGACGAAGCGGCACAGTGATGCGATGAGAAAACTCCTCCTTCCCCTCGCCCTCCTCGCCCTGTCCGCCCCTGCGCTGGCCGCCGATCCGCCGCCTTCCCCTGCCTTGGCCCCGAGCGAAATCGTCGCCGCCGCGCCCAAGGCCGACTGGGTGGCGATCCCCGCATCCGACCTGTTGGTGATAGACCTGGCTCCGGATGCGAAGAACCGCCCTCGCCGCGTGGTGATCCAGCTGATGCCGCAACCATTCTCGCAAGGCTGGATCGGCAACATCCGCAAACTCGCCGCCGCGCACTGGTGGGACGGGCTGAGCGTAAATCGGGTGCAGGACAATTACGTCGTCCAGTGGGGGGACGCGGATGGGGAGGACAAGGCGAAGGCCAGAAAGCTTCCTAAGCGACTAGCTACGACTCCGGAGAAACAATATTCGGTTCCTTGGGCGATGCCCAGTCTCGAGCCATTGGCGAAAGGTCTTTCCTTCGACGCCAGGCAGATGCCCGACAGCTATTCTCGGGCCGCTCAGTTTCGTCGTGGCTGGCCGGTTGCCGACGACGCTTTCACCGCTTGGCCCGTTCACTGCTACGGCATGGTCGGCGTGGGCCGGAACCTCTCGCCCGACACCGGCTCGGGCGCCGAGCTCTACACCGTGATCGGCCACGCCCCACGCCATCTCGACCGCAACATCGCGCTGGTCGGGCGGGTGATCGAGGGGATCGAGCACCTCTCCAGCCTGCCGCGCGGCACCGGCGTGCTGGGGTTTTACGAAACGCCGGAGGAGCGCACGCCGATCGAATCGGTCCGCCTCGGCAGCGAAGTCGCTTCGTTGCCCACCTACGAATACCTCTCGACCGAAAGCGCCACCTTCGCCCGCTACGCCGACGCCCGCGCCAACCGCCGCGACCCGTTCTTCATCAAGCCCGCGGGCGGCGCGGACATCTGCAACATTCCGGTGCCGGTGCGGCGGGTGAAGTGACCTGCGAGACGATCGCCCACACCGGCTCGCTGTGGCGCTGGACCGGGGCGAGCGGCACCGGCACCTGGCATTTCCTGACCCTCGACGGCGAGGCGGGCGAGGCGCTTTCGGGCACAGCGCTGATGCGCAAGCTGGAGGGGATGTCGCGCGGCTGGGGTTCGCTCAAGGTGGTCGCGACGATCGGGGAGAGCCGGTGGAGCACCTCGGTGTTTCCCTCGAGGGAAACCGGCTGGATACTCCCGGTCAAGGCTGCGGTGCGCAAGGCGGAAGGGTTGATCGAGGGTGAGGCGGTGGAAGTAACGCTGGCGTTCTAAATCCGCTCCGCCTGCGCGACCGCATCGCTCGCCCG
>JANMQW010000098.1:0-2793 GCA_031370725.1 Novosphingobium sp. | reverse complement strand
GGTGCTGACTTCGCTCGACGACGATCAGGCGCAGGAGGTGATCTCGATTCCGCTCGAAGGAAAGTCCTCGATCGCAGATCATATGGTCATCGCCTCGGGCCGCTCGACTCGCCAGGTGGCGGCGATGGCGCAGAAGCTGGCCGAACGGATCAAGCACGCCGGCATGGGTCCGGTCCGGCTCGAAGGCCTGCCTGCCGCCGATTGGGTGCTGGTCGATGCCGGCGATGTGGTGATCCACCTGTTCCGCCCCGAAGTGCGCAGCTTTTACAATCTGGAACGGATGTGGGCGTTTGGGGATACCCTGTCCTCCGACGCCTGAGCGCGGCGCGCCGAGCCGATGCAACTCCATATCGTCGCGCGTGGAAAGATTGCCCGCTCCCCTGAAAACGACTTGGTCGAACGCTATGCCAAGCGGATCGTCTGGCCGCTCAAGCAAAGCGAATTGCCCGAACGTGGCGGGAGCGTTCCGGTACCCCTGACCCCGTGCCGCACCATCGTCCTCGACGAGCGCGGGCGCGATCTGACTTCGGCCGAGTTCGCCGCCCAGCTTTCGCGGTGGCGCGACGACGGGGTGCGCGAGGCGCGGTTCTGGATCGGCGCGGCGGATGGCCACGACGAGAGCCTGCGCGCCACCGCCGATCTCCTGCTACGGTTCGGTGCGGCGACCTGGCCGCATTTGCTGGCGCGGGCGATGCTGCTGGAACAGCTATGGCGCGCGACCAGCATTATCGCTGGCCATCCCTATCACCGCGAAGGATAAGCGGCGGCGCATCATGACGTCGCGCACCACCTTTGCTTTGGGACACATTTCCGCCGTTTTTGCGCTTTTTCTGGCGCTGGCGGCAGGCGTCGGGCGGGCACAGGGACCCGTCATGGCGCCGGTTGGTGATACCCGCACCGCGCTTGCCAATGCCTTAACCCAGCAACGCCTCGCCGCCGCGCGCGCGGGCAAGCTCGAGGCTGCCGCCACCCAAGCCTCCGCCGCCGCCGATCGCACCGCGCAGGCCACCGCCGCGCTCGCCGCGCGGATCCAGCAGGCCGAAGCCGGGGTCGCTGCGGGCGAGGCGCGGATCACGCTGATCGAACGCGAACGCGCAGTGCTGCGTGATCGGCTGGCGCTGCGCCAGGCGCCGCTGGTGCGGCTGACGGCGGCGCTCCAATTGATGTCGCGTCGTCCGCTCGCGCTCAGCGTGGTGCGGCCCGGCAGCTTGCGCGATATGATCCATTTGCGCGCGGTGCTCGAATCGATGCTGCCCGCGGTGCTCCGTCAGACTGCCGGCTTGCGCGCCGGGATGCTGCGCGCGCGCGAGTTGCAGGCTGCGGTGCGCGAGGCGCAGTCCGGGTTACGCGGCGATCAGGCCAAGCTCGCCGAGCAACGTCGCTCGCTGGCGGGGATCGAAACGCGCCAGCGGCTCACCTCGCGTGCCGTCCGGGGCGACGCCAACCGCGAGTCCGACCGCGCGCTGGCGTTGGGCGAGCAGGCGCGCGATCTGACTTCGCTGGTCGGCACGCTCGAACAGGCCGGGGCGCTGCGCCAGCGGCTTGCGGCGCTCCCCGGCCCCGTGCTGCGCCCGATCCAGCCCGGTGCGGCGCAAGTCGCCGAAGTCAGCGCAAGCGCTTCGCCAGTCGCCGGGCTCGAGTACATCCTGCCGCTCGCGGGGACTATCATCACCGGCTTCGGCGAGGCTTCGAGCGGCGGCGGGCTGCGTTCGCGCGGGGTTACTATCGCCGCGCGCGGCGGGGCCCAAGTGGTTGCCCCAGCCGCGGGCCGCGTCGCCTTTGCCGGGCGTTACAAGGGCTTTGGCCAGATCGCGATCATCGAACACGACGGTGGCTGGACCACGCTGGTCACCGATTTGGCCGCGGTCGCGCCCGCGGTCGGCGCCCGGGTTGTCCAAGGCGCGCCGCTGGGAGTTGCCGGGCCGGGACAGCCGCGCGTGACGATCGAATTGCGCAAGGATGGTAAACCCATCGACGTTCTTGCCGCTATCGGCCGACGTTGATCGATACCCATCTGGCGTTAAGCCGGACGCGACTATATATTGGCGGTAATCCCGCTGAGGCTCTTCGCATGACCAAAACTAAATTCGCCAACCTTCTGCGCACCGCCACGCTGGTCAGCGCGGTTGCGCTGTTGCCCACCGCCACCGCCGGGCTCGCCGCGGTCGATGCCCAGGCCGGGCCGGAATTCAGCAAGCTCCTGGCGGTCTATCAGCGGATCAAGTCGAGTTATGTCGAGCCGGTCGACGACGACAAGCTTGTCAAAGGCGCGATCGATGGGATGCTCGCCAGCCTCGATCCGCACTCGAGCTATCTCGACGCGCGCGATTTCGAGAACCTGCGCACCCAAACCGACGGCGCTTATGGCGGACTGGGGCTGTCGGTGACGATGGACGACGGCGCGGTCAAGATCATCGCCCCAACCCGCGAAAGCCCCGCCGACAAGGCCGGGCTCAAGGCCGGCGACTTCATCACCCACCTCGACGGCAAGCTGATCTACGGCGGCACGCTCGATGAGGCGGTCGACAAGATGCGCGGCGAGCCGGGCAGCCCAATCCGCCTTTCGATCTTCCGCCCCGGTCGCGACGAGCCGTTCGACGTGACCATTACCCGTGCGATCATCGATCTCAAGCCGGTCGACTGGGAGGTCAAGGACGGCATCGGGATCATTACCGTGGCCAGCTTCAGCGCCGATGTCGGCAACGACGTGGGCGCGGCGATGAAGGGCATCCGCGCCAAGCTTGGCGGCAAGAGCCCCGCCGGGATTGTGCTCGACTTGCGCCAGAACCCCGG
>JANMQW010000079.1:0-14052 GCA_031370725.1 Novosphingobium sp. | reverse complement strand
GAAGCGCGGCATCAGCTGGTCCTCGACCTGACCCTTCCCGAAGTGCGCGAGCACTTGTTTTCGACGTTTTGCGACCTTTTGCGCGATTTGCCCGTCACTTATCTCAAATGGGATCACAACCGCGCGCTGGCACCGGCGGTGACCGCGCAAGGGAACTGCGGCAGCCATGCGCAGGTGCTTGGTGCATGGGCCTTGTGGGACAGAATTCGCGCGTCTTTTCCCGACATAGAGATCGAAGCCTGCGCGGCTGGTGGAGGGCGCATCGACGCCGGGTTCGCCGCGCGAGCGCATCGCTTCTGGGCCAGCGACAACATCGATGCGACCAGCCGAGCAGCTATCCAGCGGGGCTTTCTCCAGTTCATGCCGCCCGAACTGATGGGCGCACATGTCGGTGCCAGTCCCGCGCACGCGACCGGGCGCAGCCAGGCGCTCGACTTCCGCGCGCTGGTTGCGCTTCCCGGGCACTTCGGGATCGAACTCAACCCGGAGCGCATGGGCCAGCAAGAAGTCGAACGCCTCACCCATTGGGTCGCGCTGTATAAGCGGGTTCGCGATCGGCTTCATCACGGCACCTGCTGGCTGGGCGAGGGTGCCGACGGGTTGGTGTGGCAGGCGCACGGAGCGCCGGGCGATTTCTTGCTGCTGGTGACCCGTCCTCGTCCGACAAGCCTGGCCCGCGAAGCGCCGCTGTGTTTGCCGATGCTGGGGGACGTCCCGCAGGTTATGGTTCGCCTGATCGAGTCAGCCATTCCGCACCGGCTTCAAGCACCTGCGCTGGGCGCGATGCGTTCATCGGGCCTGCGCTTTTCGGGTAGCTGGCTGGCCGGCAATGGTCTGCCGCTGCCACATTTGGGCGGTGAAGGGGCCGCGCTGTTCGAGGTTCGGGCAGCGTGAACCCGGCAGACCAACCACACCGCCGACGCAATCTCCTGACCGGCAACTGGGTGCTCGTCTCGCCGCAACGCGGGCAACGCCCGTGGCAGGGATCGGTATCTGCGCCGACGCCCGATCGTGGACTTGCCCACGATCCCAGCTGTTATTTGTGCCCCGGCAATGTGCGCGCAAACGGCACAATCAACCCCGTCTACCCGGCCACGTTCGTGTTCGCGAACGACTTTCCCGCGCTGCTCCACGAGGACGCAGCGACGAACGTAGCGTTGCCCGCCAGCCAACCCTTCGAGACCGCCAGCGCTGCGGGTGTAACCCGGGTGATCTGCTACTCGCCCAATCACTCGGCAACGCTTGCCGACATTGGCGAACCCGCGCTGCGTTCGGTTATCGACTGCTGGTGCGATCAATCGGCCGAGCTTGGTCGAAGTTATGACCATGTCCAGATTTTCGAGAACAAGGGCGCGCAGATGGGCTGCTCAAGCCCGCATCCTCATGGCCAGGTCTGGGCGGGGAACTTCGTGCCAAGCGAAGTGGCGCGCGAAGACACGCGGCAACGCGATTGGTTTGCAGCAGGCGGGACCAGTCTGCTGGGAGTGGTGGCCGACGCTGAGATGGCGGTGGGGGAGCGGGTGGTCCTGGCCAATCCGCTGTGGATCGCCGTGGTCCCGCACTGGGCGAGCTGGCCGTTCGAAGTGCTGATCGTAGCGCGCGCGCCGGTGGGACGGCTCGAGGAGTTGGGGGATGAGGCGCGTCTTCAACTTGCCGCGTTGCTCGCCCGTTTGCTCGCGGCTTACGACAAACTGTTTGGGGTCAGCTTCCCGTACTCGATGGGCTGGCACGGGGCGCCTCATGCGCTAGGCGACGACACCGCACATTGGCGCCTTCATGCGCATTTTTACCCGCCGCTGCTACGCTCGGCCGGCATTCGCAAATTCATGGTCGGGTTCGAGATGCTGGCCGAGGCGCAGCGCGACCTGACCCCCGAGGCTGCCGCGGCGCGGCTGCGCGACCTGCTTTGACCACCCTCTGGCCCGATGTGCTGCAAGTCCGCCTGAACCGTGGATTTGCCGCCGCGTTCGGAGGTATCCCCCAAGGCACCGTCCGAGCCCCCGGACGGGTCAACCTGATCGGAGATCACACCGACTACAACGACGGCTTCGTCTTTCCCGCGGCGATCGACCTCGAAACCCGAATTGCCTGGCGCGCTCGCGAGGATGGGCGGATCAACGCCGTGGCAATCGATCTGGGCGGTGAAACCGACAGCTTCGCGGTGTCCGAAACACCCAACCGGGTCGGCGGCTGGCGCGACTACGTGCGCGGATCGTTGGCCGCGATGCAGAACCGTCAATGGGGCGTTGCGGGTGCCGATCTGGCCATCGCAGGCAGTATCCCCCACGGCAGCGGTCTCTCCTCCTCGGCATCGCTCGAGGTGGCGACCATCGAAGCCCTGTGCGCGGCTTGCGGCACGCCGCCGCAATCTGCGCAGCGCGTCGCGCAACTGGCCCAGGCAGCCGAATCCTATTTCGTCGGGGTAAAGTGCGGGATCATGGATCAGCTTGCAATCACCGCCGGAAAGGCGGGCCATGCATTGCTGATCGATTGCCGATCGCTTGCGATCGATCGTGTTCCAATCCCCGACGGGGCAGTGATACTTATCGTACCTTCCGGCGTCGAGCGCGGGTTGGTTGACGGCGAATACAACACGCGCCGCCGCGAATGCGAAGACGCAGCACGGATTATGGGAAGAACCAGCCTGCGCGATGTTGACGCTGACAGGCTCGCCGGAAGCCGCGCAACTCTGGATCCGGGCTTGTATCGGCGTGCCAGCCACGTGGTGTCCGAGAACCAGCGGGTGCTGGCTTTTGTATCGGCGCTGCAAAATGGCGACCTTGCCCATGCCGGCCGCCTCATGGCGCAAAGTCACGCATCGCTGCGCGATCTGTTCGAAGTGGGCCATCCTAAGGTCGATGAATTGGTCGGTCTTGTTGACGGCGAGTTGCGCGGCAGTGGTGGCGCGCGGATGACCGGCGGCGGTTTTGGTGGCGCGGTCGTTGCCCTCGTGCCGACAACCGAAGTCGCGAAAGTGATTATGGTTGTCCGCGAGCGTTACCGGACCCCACAAGGAACCCAGCCCATCATTTTCGAGGCCTGCCCGGCGGGCGGGGTTTCGAGAATCGAGTGACGTTGCTGCGGTTGCTGAAGTTCGGCTATTGCCCCCCAAATCCCCGATGCGACCTAAATTCCGACGAACGCCGCCGAAATTTCCGCAAAATCGCTTCGAACCCGGCGCAGAGCGGCGGCGTCGAAGCGGATCACGCTGTCTAGCACCGCGCGGCGGGAAGCCTCGTAGAGCTGAGACAATGCGGGGGCGAGCGGGCTGCGTGGGGCGATCCCAAGCTGGAGTGCGGTGAGCATGGCGAGCGCGCGGGTGAGCGCGGCGCTCTTGCGCGCATTGTCGCCGCGCTCGTGCGCGAACCCCGCGGCGTCGAGCGCGGAGACGAAATATTCGTAGGAGATGATCACCAGATCCTGTGGCGACGATCCGGCAACGCGCGCATCGTAGTCGATGCTGCGATAGGTATCGGCGGGGGTGCGCGTTGTCAGCACCTCAGTTGCCTCTCGAGTTCCAGGAGTCGATCTGGTTCTGGAGGAAGCTGAGCGTCGAGCGGGCTGCGCCGACCCGGCGGTCGGACACCGCAAAACGCGAGGCGAGGCTGGCGCGCAGCGTTTCCTGCTTTTCGGCAATGGTGGCGAGGTCGTCTTTGGTTTGCGCGGCCTGCGCGGTGTAGCGGGCGATCGAGCCGCCCAGCGAGCCGGGGTTGCCGAGCGCAGTGGCCTTGCGGGTCAGCCCGTCGATGCTTGCGAACACGCCGTAGATGCCGGTGGTGAACATCGCCGCGACGCCTGCCGGATCGCGCGCCATCGTTGCGCCGAGGCGGGCGGTGTCGAGCCGGAAAGTACCGTTGCGTTCGGTCGCCAGGCCAAGGTCGGCGAGCGTGCGCGGCGCGGTCGATGCGGCGTTGGGCATCACTGCGCCGCCCGCCAGCCCCGCCAGCGCCTGACGCAAGGCGCGCGCACCGGGATCGCGGGCGAGATCGCCGGTCTTGGGATTTGCGACGGTGTTGAGCAAACCACCGACTTCATTGAGCGCCGCAGCCAGATCAGCCATGAACCCGGCGATCGAAGCCGTGGGATCGGCAAAGGTAATCTGGGTCGGCGCGCCCACGTTGAGCGCCTTGAGCGTCAAGTCGAACCCCGGCGCAGGCTGTGCAATCACGTTACTCGGGCTGGTTGATTCCAGCCCGTCGAGCTTGAAACGGGCGTCGCCGGCGGTTCCCAGCAGACGCCCCGTGGTTGCCGTCGCCGGGTTCCAGGCGAACGCTGCGAGGCCCTCCTCGCCCGCGGTCTCGGCCGCCTCAAGCACGAATGCATTGGCTGCGCCATCGTTGCTCTTGAGCATTAAATGGGCGCCGTCGGCCGCGCTGGCGACATAAGCGGTGACCCCTGCGCCCGCACCGTTTATCGCTGCCGCGACGTCGGCCAGCATGGCACCGCTTGGAATTGTCACGTTCACCGGCGCGTGGGCGGTGTCCTCGCTGAACGCCGTTCCTGCAATCGTCCCGAAGCGCAGTGTCAGCAAGCCTGCGCCAACCACCGCCGCACCGCCCGCGACCACCGGGCTGGCGAGCGTCTGCGACGAGGCGAGGGCGAGGACTTCCAGCGCGTAGGTTCCCGAAGGAGTGCCCCCGGTCGCCAGTTTGGCGCTCGCCACCGCAGGATTGTTGACTTGCGGTTGGGGCGAGAGGTTTCCGGTGCGGATTCGCTCGCCGATTGCGCTCGATAGCTGGAGCAGCTGGCTCTTGAGATCGGAGGCCGCTGAAATCTGCCGATCGAGCGTTTCCGAACGAATGGTCAGACGATCAGAGCGGGGTGCGAACTGGGCTGCCGCCAGGTTCGCGGCGAGCGCGGCCATGTCGATCCCGCTCCCCGCGCCGAGCGAAGTGATCAGCGATTGGGCGGCGGAAGTGGTGGGGGGGATCATACGGGCAAGAACGGCGCGTAGCGGCGCAACTTAAGCTTCGAGACGGCCCTCGGCATCGAATCGCAGCTCGACCGGAACCAACACCTCGGGCCGCGCCGGACGCTCGCCGCGCCTGAGCGACAGGACGAACGCCAGCACCCCGGCGACCGCGGCGTATAGCTCCTCGCGGATCACCTGGCGTTCGCGCGTAGTGTAATAGACCGAGCGCGCCAGCGCTGGGTATTCGAGGCACGGCAGATCGAGTTCGGCGGCAAGCTCGCGCATCGCCAGCGCCTTGTCGCCGCGCCCTTTCGCGAGCACGATCGGGGCGGCGGCGCGCGCCGGGTCATAGGCCATGGCCACCGCGAAATGGGTCGGGTTGGTCAGCACGAACTGCGCCTCGCGCATGGCATGGGCGACCCCGCCCATCGCCAGTTCGCGCTGGCGGCGGCGCTGCGCAGCCTTGCGTTCGGGCGAGCCTTCGCTTTCCTTGTGCTCGTCGCGCAGCTCCTGCTGGCTCATCTTCAGGCGCAGCATCCGCCGCAACCACTGCACCGGAAAATCGACCAGCGCGATCAGCACCAGCCCGCCGCCCAGCGCGAACAGCAGCGAGATCAGCGCTGCCCAGCCCGAGGCGAGCTGACCCGAAAGCCCGGCGCGGCCCCAGTCGCCCAGGTCGGTCAGATGATCTCGTCCCCAAACCCAGGCGATCGTGCCGAGCAGGACGACCTTGGCGATCGCTTTGGCCAGCTCGATCCAGCCTGCGGCGCCGAACATTCGCTTGAGGCCCGACAGCGGGTTGATGCGCGAACCCTTGGGCGCCATGTTTCCCGCAATCCAGCGGCCTTCGCCCGACACCCCGAGCTGCGCGATCAGCGAGGCAAGAAGCACCACGCCGCCGAGCACGAGGATCGGCGGCAACACCTCGATCATCACCGGCAGCATCATTCGCGCCGGGCTGAAGTCCTCGATCGTTGTGCGGTCCCAGTTCAATCCCTGGCGCGCGGTCTTGCTTAGCGCATCCAGCATCCACGGCCCGGCCAGCACCAGCCAGCCGCCTCCCGCCAGCACGGTGGCTGCGGTCGCCAGATCGCGCGAGCGCAGGACATCGCCCTTGGCGGCCGCGTCGCGCAGCCGCTTGGCGCTTGGCGCGTGGGTTTTTTCGCCCGCTTCGCTCATCGCTTGATCAGGTCTGCGGAAGCTTCGACCGCGGTGGCGGAAAGGTCGGCGAGGCGGTCCGCAGCGAGCGGAGCGGAGACAATCAGCGCCGCCAGCCCGGCCAGCACGCCTGCGGGCAAGCCCAGCGCGAAAAGGTTGAGCGCCGGCGCCGAACGGCTGAGCACCCCGGTCAGCAACTGAACCAGCAGCAGCACCAGCGTGGCGGGCAGGGCAATGGCCAGCGCGGTTGCGAACATCGTGGTGGCAAAGCCGGTCAGCGCGCTCAGCCGGTCGGGGCCGAGCCAGGTCTGTCCGGGCGGAAATGCGGTATAACTGTCGACCACCAGCGCCAGCCACTGAAGGTGCGCGCCAAGCCCGAGGAACACCAGCACCAGCAGGACCGAGAAGTATTGGCCGATGACGGGCGAATGCGCGCCGTTGACCGGATCGACGGCGGTAGCGATGCTCATGCCCATGGCCCCGCCAATCACCTCGGCGGCGATCGCGGGGGCGGCGAAGGCGAGCTGGAGGACGAAACCGAGCGCGAGCCCGACCAGCACCTCGCCCGCCATCGCCAGCAACCCGGCCAACGAGAACAGCGCGGGCGGGGCGATCACCGGGGTCCACGCGCAGATCAGCACAGACACCGCGCCCGTCACGATCACCCGCGCCTGCATCGGCACCGCAGCAGCCCCGAACAACGGCGCGGCGAGCAGCGCGGCGCCGACGCGGGTCATCACGAACAGCAGCCGCCACAGCTCGGCCTCGATCCCGCCGAAACCGAAATCGAGTGCGGTCACCGTCCGAGCCCGGCGATCTGATCGAAAATCTCGACGGTGAAATCCTGCACCAGCGCAAACATCGAGGCGCCGAACAGCACCAGCATCACCGCGATTACCGCCAGCTTGGGGACGAACGTGAGGGTCTGCTCGTTGACCGAAGTCGCCGCCTGAATCACGCCGACGATCAGCCCAACCGCGAGGCTGGCGAGCAGCACCGGCGCGGCGACCAGCGCGGTCACCCACAACATCCGGTCGGCCAGCCCGAGCAGGGAGGCGGTGTCATCCACTATGCAAAACTCGCCGCCAAACTGCCCATCAGCAGTGCCCAGCCATCGACCAGCACGAACAGCAGCAACTTGAACGGCAGCGAGACGATCGTCGGGCTCATCATCATCATGCCCAGGCTCATTAGCACCGAGGCGACCACCAGATCGATCACCACGAACGGCAGGAACAGCATGAAGCCGATCTGGAACGCGGTCTTGAGTTCGCTGGTGACGAACGCGGGGAGCAGGATCGTGAATGGCACATCGGCGCTGGCGGCGAACTTGGGCGCCTTGGCCATCGCAGCGAACATGCTCAGGTCGTGCTCGCGGGTCTGGCGGATCATGAAGGCGTGGAACTCGGCGCCGCCCGCGGCAAACGCCTGTTCGGCGTTGATCGTGCCCGTCGAATACGGGGCGATAGCGGTGGTGTTCACTCGCTCGAGCGTGGGCCCCATCACGAACAGCGAAAGGAACAGCGACAGCCCGATCAGCACCTGGTTGGGGGGCGATTGCTGCAACCCGATCGCCTGGCGCAGGATCGACAGCACGATAAGGATCCGGGTGAAGCTGGTCATCATCAGCAGCAGCGCGGGCAGGATCGTCAGCAGCCCCATTACCAGCAGCAACTGGAGCGACAGCGTCATCCCGCCGTTCTGCCCGGCGACCTGCCCGAACGCCCGATCGAGCGCGCCGGGGATGGCGGTCTGGGCGTGGGCGAGGGTGGGGAGAAGGAGCGTAGAGAGGGTGAGCGTAGGGAGGGTGAGCGGCAAGTGCGACAACTTCATGACAGCACCTCCCGCGCCGGAGCCTCACCCAGCCGGACCAGTCCCTGGCGCGAGACCGAAACCAGAATCTCCCGCCCGTGGAATTCGATCACCGCCAGCTTGAGCGTGGGCGAGAGCATCGTCGTCTCGATCACCCGCACCGAACGCGCCGCACCGGGCGTCACCCCCAGCCGGGCCTGAAGTCGCTGGGCAAGCCGCAGGCTCCCCCAGATCGCCAGCCCGATCAGCGGCAGCAGCACCGCCAGCTTGAGCAGGTACCAGCCCATCACGCGGGCTGACCGGTCGCGGGCTCGGCGCCGATCAGCTCGACGATGCGCAGGCCGAAGCGGTTGTTTTCGGCGACGATCTCGCCGCGCGCGATCAGCCTGCCGTTGACCAGCACGTCGAGCAGTTCGTCGGTCAGGCGGTCGAGCATGACCACGCTGTCCTCGCCCAGCGTCAGCACCTCGCGCAGGCGCATTTCGGTGCGGCCGAGCTCGACGGTGAGGCTGACGCCGACGTCCTTGAGCAAATCGTAGCCGCGGGTGTGAAGCGTCATCGTTGGGAATCCTTCAGGCAAGCGAGGAAATCTGGAGCGCGGCGCGATCGTCGAGCTCGCCGACGGTGCCGTGGGCGATGGTACGCCCGCCGATCCGCAGCGGCACCTTGCGCGCTACCGCAACCGGCAGGACCGAGCCGACTTCGAGCGCTGCCAGCGCGCTCACCGGAACCTGCGTTTCGACCAGGACCGCGCACAGGTGCAGCGGAACCGCGCCGAACGGCTCGGCGGCGGGATCGGCGGCGGACGGCGCGCGTGGCGGTTTGGCGGCATGGCCACCATCGCCGCAGATGTGCGGAATCGCTTCGAGCGAAGCGGCGAGCGTGAAGCTCCAGTTCTCAAGCGCGCGGTCGCCCGAGATCGCGATGTCCAGCGTCGCCACCCGGCAGGCCGGGGCGAACGGGGCGAGCCGGGCGAAGCTGGCGTCGCGCCGCAACGGACGCACCGCCTGCTCCAGCGCAATCCCGATCCGTTCGGCGATCAGCAGTTCGATCCGCTGGATCAGCACGTCGCCCGATCCGGGAAAGGCACCCGGCAGCGGATCGGGCACCGTCCCGCGGCCCCCGAACGCGCGGTCGATCAGGCTGAATACCGAGGGCGCGCCGATGGACAGCAACAGGGGATGATCCTGTGCGGCATACACCACAAGGCAGTTGGACGCGAGCGATCCGATGCCTGCGCCAAGCTCCGCACCGTCGCACTGGCGCGCCGCTCCGCAGGCGACGACCGGCGGCAGCGCGCCATGCCACGGGGCCAACGCGCTGGGCAGCCCTTCGGCCAGCCGCTCGCCGAACCGGGCGAAGGCGATCAGCGGGTCAGCCTTGGGACCCGACCGCAGCAGCGCCTCGCAGTGCTGCGCGGCAACTCGCTCGGCAACGAACTCACGCTGGGGTTTCACTGGACCACCAGCGTCTTGAAATAGACCGCATCGACCCCGCCAAAGCCTTCGGTGCGGGTCAGCACCTGGTTGATCGCGGTGGTCAGGCGCTTTTGCAGACGAGACTTGCCGGGGATCGTGCTGACATCCTCCTCGGGCGTGTCGGCCAGCACCGCGAGCAGTTCCGAACGGATCGCCAGCTCGTGCTTCTTGACCCACATCACAACCCGACCGTCGCGCCGGGTCGAGGCGGCGAGGCTGACCTGGACCAGCGAATCCGAATTGCGCAAGTTCGAGGTGAAGTCCTCGGCGAAACCATAATAAATCGTGCGATAGGCGCTTCCGCCCTCGCCCTCGACCTCCTCGGCGCCCGCGCCCTCGCCGCCTTCGGCCGCCGGGGGAGCGTAAGGATCCTCTTCACCCTTGCGGATCAGCTTGGGGAGGTCCTTTTCCTTCTTGGCAGCCTCGCCTTGCCCACCGATCATGCCCGACTGGACCATCGCGAACGTGCCGCCACCGCCCGCGCCGAGGAGCACCAGCGCGCCGACGGCTTTGACCACGAGGCCCTTGCCCTTCTTCTTGGGCTTGGCCTGCTTTTCTTCCTTGTCACTCATCGAAAACCCCCGGTTGAATCAGATGTCAGGCGAAAATGCCGCCGCGGCTCTGGTGGCGCGGAGCGGTGCGTTGCGGCGACGGCGGATCGCCGCGCTGGCGTGAAGTCTCGCGCTCGCCGGATCGCGCGTTCGAACGCTCTTCGCCCGGCGCAGTGCTGCCACCATGGCGCAGTGAGGCCTGATCGCCGCCTTGGCGGATCATGTCGCCCGGATTTGATGTCGCGCCCGGCGCGACTGCGGCGTTCACCGCGCGTGCAAAATCGGGGTCGGGGCTGGCCATGGTCACCGTCAGACCATCGTCGGCGGAGCGAAACCGCAGCGAGACCGCGCCGAAGTCGTCGTGGAGCAGTGTCATCGTGGCGGGTTGGGCGCCGGCCAGATCGCGCGCGTCGATCAAGCGATCGACCATTGCCGCAAAGTCATGCCGGGCCACGGTGGGTGTCACAGCTGGAATAGACGAAGCAGTTGCTTGCGGCGCGGAAGGCGGATCGCCGTCGGTAAGGATGGAAGCTAGCGGGGACTGCAGTTCGACCGACGGGCGGCGGTCGGTGAAAATATCGGCGAGCGGGCGCAGCAGCGCCACCGGCGGTTCCGCATCGGTCTCGCTGACGCCTTGCTCGACGATCACAATATCGGGCCGCGAAGAGCGTACCAGACGTTCGGGATCGCCGCGCGCCGCCAGCGCGACACCCGCGCGCGCAGCGGCTTGTTCGGGAAGCACCGGCGAAGCGGCTGGCGGGCCGGGTTCGGGCGCGCGGGCGTCGTGTTCGATCTTTGCGCGGCGTACGGCGTGCGCGGGCAGGGTAACGGCCAGCTTCGTGTCCGGTCGCGCGGTGTCCGGCTTCGCGGGTACGCCCACGCCAGCTTGCGCCGACGCAGGTGACTGAGTGGTAACGAAGGCTGTCGCTCCGGTCGGAGACCCGGGAGAGCTGGCGGTGGCTGAAGCGGCGGCGCCTTTCGCGCCCTTGCGGACGCTTACCGATTGCGGTGTCAAAGCCTTTGGTGGAACTGGAACTGGTGCGGTTCCCTCAGCTTTGACGGACGTGACGGCGAGGGTCGCAGGCGCCAGCAGCGCTACGGGCAAAACCACCGAGGGGGTCATTGATTGACCCTCTATCGCAGGATCTTCTGATTGGCTGATGTCAGCCGCAACAGGCTCGGACTTGCCTACCTCAACTTCTGCACCGTCCGGCAAGAAATTGCCGTTTTCCGGCAACCGCGCGCGGCGCGCATCGGGCAGCTTTGCCCGTGCGCCCGCGGCGCTCGCGCCCAGCGCCCCGAGCAGAGCGGCGAATGCATCCGCGCCATCCCCCGGTTTCGCGTCGTCTTCCGCCACAACCGGGCTCGCCGTGAGGGCGGAAAGAGCAACCGGGGGAAGCGACAGGCTGAACATCGGGGAAACCTCGCGAAACGGGACGTCGGTCATTATTCAAGACCCGTGCCAACTGCCCGGCGCGCGCCGATGATCGGGGCAATACGGCGCGATGCGGTCGCTCGGGCCTCGATCACCGCACGTTCGGCCACTGCGGCGCGGCGGCGTTCGGCCTGGGCGAGGTCGGCCTGCTTGCGGTTCGCGATCGCGCGGGCCTGGCCGGCGTCGCCGCGGGTGGTATCGGAAACCTGGCGCAGGCCCCTGGCGAAGCGGACCAGCTGTTGCAGCGCGAGCGCGTCGGGCGCGTCGTCGCGGGTCGCGTAGTGGGTCGCCAGGCCATCGGCGCGGTCGGCCAGCGCAACGAGCTGGGCGAGCGTCCCCTCGGCCTGCGCGGCATCGATCGCGGCGGCCTGTTTGGCCATCGCGCGAACCCGTTCGAGCCGCTGAAGGCGGCTCAGCCGGTGGCGATCACTCGGCATGGCCAAGCACCTGGCGCAGTGCGCCGAGGCTTTCGGCAAAGCGCACCGTGCAGTCGTGCGGCTGGCCCAGGAACCCGGTCAGCGCCGCGTGCATGGCGATCGCACGATCGAGCTGGGGATCGCTCCCCGCGCGATAGGCGCCCATCAAAAGAAGGTCGCGGTTCGCCTCGTACCTAGCGGACAATGCGCGAAACTCTTGGGCGAGTGCCTGATGTTCGGGGCTGGCGATATCGTTCATCACCCGGCTCAGCGAGGCGGCGATGTCGATCGCGGGATATTGCCCGCGCTGCGCCAGATCGCGGCTGAGCACGACGTGCCCGTCGAGGATCGCACGGGCGGTGTCGACCACTGGATCGTCGTGATTGTCGCCATCGGCGAGCACGGTGTAGAGCCCGGTGATCGAGCCCCCGCTGGCGCCCGAATTGCCCGCGCGCTCGACCAGCTTGGTGATTGTCGCCAGTGCCGAGGGGGGATAGCCGCGCGCTGCGCCGGGCTCGCCGAGCAGCAGTCCAATCTCGCGCGCGGCATGGGCAACTCGGGTCAGGCTGTCCATGATCAGCAGCACGCGTTTGCCCTGCGCGCGGAACTGTTCGGCCAGGCTGGTGGCGAGCAGCGCGCCGCGCAGGCGCAAATTGGGCGCGTGATCGGCGGGGACCGCGACGATCGCGGTGCGTTCGCGTCTTCCCGCATCCATGTGGCGCTCGACGAAATCCGAAACCTCGCGGGCGCGCTCGCCGATCAGCCCGACGACCACGATCTCGGCTTCGGCACCGTGGACGATCATGTTGAGCAGAACCGACTTGCCAACCCCCGATCCGGCGATGATCCCGGCGCGCTGGCCGACCCCCAGCGTGGTCAGCGCGTCGATTGCGCGGACCCCCACTTCGAAGCGTTCACGTACCGGACTGCGGTCGAGCGCCCCCCCACGCTGGCCCCCAGCAGGCCACCAGATCTGGCTGCGCACCGGCGCGCCGCCGTCAATTGGGAGGCCTTCGCCATCGACTGCGCGGCCCAGATAGGCCTCGCCCACGGTCAGCATTCCGGGGCGCCCCTCGGGTCGGACCCGCGCGCCGGGGCGCAGCATGACGGTGTCGCCGAGCAGCATCATCAAGGTCCGGCCATTGCGAAATCCGATTGCCTCGGCCGCGATCCCGTCACCCGCGCCGTGCGCGACGCGGCACAACGAGCCGACCGGCACCGCCAGCCCGCTGACTTCCAGCAGTCCACCGTCGCAAGCCGTGACCAGACCAAACCGCGCAGGTGCCAGATCGATCGGCGCGCCTTCCAGCCGGTCGAGCAGCGGCCCGAACACGGTCAGCATCGGGCAAGCGCCTCGGCGATGGCGCGGTGCCACTGGCCGGGTCCGTCCTCGATCCCGCCGCTCTGGGTCTCGATCCGCAACGCGCCGCGCGGCAACGCCTTATCGGGCTCGACCACCAGACCTTCGGGCAGACTTGCGGCGATCAGCGCAAGGTCGTCGGGGTGGAGGCGGAGCAAGCGGTGATCGTCGGCCCGGGCCAGCATCGCTGCGGCGTGCGCGACACGCCTCGCCAGCGCCTCGGGATCAAGCGCGAGCGGTGCGATTGCGGCCTCGCACAGCGCGCTAACCGTTTCGTAGAGTCGCTGGCGCAACGCTTCTTCCTGCGCGCCAACGAGCCGGGCGAAGGCCAGTTCGATCCGGCCCAACGCTGCGGCTTGCGCTTCGGCGCGGGCCTGCGCCTCGGCCTCGGCGGTCGCGGCGCCTACGGAAAAGCCTTCGGCCCACGCGGCGGAACGCGGGTCTTCGACGGTAGCAGGAGGGGGACCCGCCTTGGCCATCGGCGTAAACCGTCGGTCGACAGCAAACCCCTCGCTCGCGGCAATCGCCGCTACCGCGATCCTAGACATAGTCATCGCCGCCGCTCGATCCGAAGGCAATTGTGCCCTCGGCCGCGAGCCGCCGTGCTGCGGCGACGATCGCGCGCTGTGCGGTTTCGACCTCGGCCAGCTTGAGCCGTCCGCGCCCGGCGATTTCATCCTTCACGCCATCCGCCGCGCGGCTCGACATCGCGGCAAAGAACAGCTCGCGGTGCTCCTCGGAGATACCCTTGAGCGCGTCGATCAGAACCTCGCTCTCGACCTCGCGGAGCAGGGCACCCATTGCCTGGGCATCGAGCGTGAAGAGGTGCTCGAACTTGAACATCTCGTTCTCGATTGCCCTGGCGAGTTGCTTGTCGCGCTTGAGCAACGCCGGCATGACCAGCGTCTCGGTTTGTTTGCCCGCCCGATT
>JANMQW010000010.1:0-5172 GCA_031370725.1 Novosphingobium sp. | reverse complement strand
CAAGGGCGACATGCTCTACAAGGCCAACTCCAGCCCGGTCATGCGCGTCCACGGCCCGTTCGTGAGCGACGAGGAGGTTGAGCGTGTGGCCGATCACTGGCGCGGCCAGGGCTCGCCCGACTACGTGGATTCGGTCACCGAAGAACCCGAAGACGGCAGCTTCGGGTTCGACGACCTCGACGCCACCGCCAGCGACGCGCCCGAGGAACGCAAGTACCGCCAGGTCTGCCAGCTCGTGTTCGAAAGCCAGAAAGCGTCTGCCAGCTGGATCCAGCGGCAGATGGGCGTGGGGTACAATACGGCGGCGAAGTGGATCGAACGGATGGAGGCGGATGGGTTTGTGGGTCCGTCGAACCATGTCGGAAGGCGGGAGATCTACCGGGACAAGGATGGCTCGCCGTTGTGACGGAGCTAGTCCCAGACCCACCCGCCGGTTTTCCCGATCGGTCGCCATAGCCGCCTTACCCGGCTGCGGCCCCGATTTTCGTCTGCCGCTTGCCCATTCTTAAAACTGCTTGCAGGGTTGACGCGATGTCCGATGACCTTGCCGTCCCGTCGCTCGATCCAGCGCTTGCCCCGGTTCTCGACACCGTCCTCGACGCCGTAGTGGTGATGGACACGGCGGGCCGGGTGGCAGGCTGGAACGGGGTGGCCGAGCAGACCTTCGGCTGGACCCGCGAAGAGGCCATCGGACGGCTGCTGGGTGACCTAATCGTCCCCCCGGTGCATCGTGCGGCGCACGCCGCTGGGCTGCTGCGGCTGCTCGAAGGCGCCCCGCCCCGCGTGCTCAACAGACGGATCGAGATTACCGGGCTGCACAGATCGGGCGAAGAAATCCCAATCGAACTGTCGATCACCAGCGCGCCGACTGCGGGCGGGATGGTGTTCATCGGTTTCCTGCGCGACATCACCGCGCAGGTGCGCGCTGCCGAGGCGCTGCGCCGCCAATCGCAGGAAGCGAAGTTGTTGTTCGACGTGGCGCAGATGGCGTCGGAGGCCGAATCGTTCGAGGCAGCGCTCAAGGACGTGCTGGGCGCGATCTGCACCTTGTCGGGGTGGGGCGTGGGCCACGCCTTCGTCGTCCCGGCGAGCGACCCCGATACCTTGGTTTCAACCCCGATCTGGGTAGAGACCGAGCCCGGCGGGGCGGACGCGATTCGCGCGAAGACCGAGTCGCTCACGTTCCGCCCCGGGTACGGGTTGCCAGGGGTGATCCTGGCCAGCGGCGAGCCGTTGTGGATCGCCGACACCAACGCCAGCGAAAATTTTCCGCGATGGAAGTTGGGGTTCCGCGGTGCGTTCGGCTTTCCCCTCAAGTGCGATGGTGTGACGATCGCGGTCCTCGAATTCTTCGCCCGCTCGCCGGTCGCGCCCGATCCGGAGTTGCTGCTGACCGTGCGTGCACTGGGCGAGCAGGTCGGGCGGGTGTTCGAGCGCCGCCGGCGGGAGGACCGCGAAAAGCTACTGGTCAACGAACTCAATCACCGGATAAAAAACATGCTTGCGGTGGTTCAGGCGATCGCGTCGCAAACCTTTCGGGGTGCGGACACCAGTCGCGAGGCGTTGGCGGCATTCAATGGTCGACTGCGCGCGATCGCCGACGCCCAAGACATGCTGTTCGCGGCGAACGATCAGGACCTGGGACTTCGAGAAGTCATCGAAAACGCCATTTCCGGAACGGGCAGCGCGCTCGACCGGTTCACGATCAAGGGCAAGAACTTCGGATTCTCCTCTGCACGGGCCGTGCCGGTGACGCTGGCTATTCACGAGCTGTGCACCAACTCGATCAAGTATGGCGCGCTCTCAGTTCCCGCGGGCCGGATAGTCATCGACTGGCACGCCGATCCGTCAAAGCAGCGCTTCGCCCTCGAGTGGCGCGAGTACGGCGGGCCGCCGGTCAAGCCACCGACGCGCCAGGGATTCGGGACCCGGCTGATCGAGCGGGGGCTGTCGACCGAACTCGGTGGCGAGGTCTCGATACATTATCCGACCGAAGGACTGATCTGTCGCTTCACCGCCCCGCTCGCCGCGCGACCTTGACGCTCAGGTAGACAATGCCCGAACCCCACGCCGCCACATCCCTTCTTCGCGACGGGTTCATCCTCCTCGGTTCCGCGCTTGCGTTCGTCCTCCTGTTCCGCCGCCTCGGCTTGGGCGCCACTCTCGGCTATCTCGTCGCGGGCGCCGTCATGGGGCCGCACGTGCTTGGTCTGGTCGGCGATGCCGAGGGGAAGATCGGGATTGCCGAGTTGGGGATCACGCTGCTGCTGTTCGTGGTCGGGCTCGAGCTGGCCCCCGCGCGGTTGTGGCGGTTGCGACATTCGATCTTTCTGTTTGGGACGAGTCAGGTGCTGCTGTGCGGGTTGGCGCTGGCGGCATTGATCGGGCTGGCGACCCAGTTCACCTGGGCGGCGGCGCTGGCGCTGGGGCTGCCGCTGGCGCTGTCGTCGACCGCACAGGTGCTGCCGCTGCTCCAGTCCGCCGGGCGCCTGCGCACCCCTTTCGGCGAGCGGGCGTTTGCGATCCTGCTGTTTCAGGACCTCTCGATCATCCCGCTGATCACGGTGATCGCGGCAATGAGCCGCAATCCGGCCGATGCGGGCGGGCCACCGGGGTGGCTGCTGGGGCTGTACACCGTCGGCGCGGTGGTCGGCCTGATCGCGGCGGGACGCTTCCTGATCCGGCCGTTGTTCGCACTGATCGGCAACCTGGGCGAGCGCGAGATGTTCATCGTCGCCGCGCTGTTCACCGTGGTCGCCAGCGCCGCGCTGATGGAATTCCTCGGCCTCTCCACCGCGCTCGGCGCGTTCGTGGCGGGGGTGATGCTGGCGGATTCGCCGTATCGTCATGAGCTGGAGGCCGATGTCGAACCGTTCCGCTCGATCCTGCTCGGGCTGTTCTTCCTCGTCGTCGGGATGATGCTCGATCTGCCCGCGATTGCGCGCAACCCGTTGTTCGTGGTGACGATGGCGCTGGCGCTGATCGCGGTGAAGGCGGGGATCATCTTTGCGATCGCGATGGCCTTCCGGATGACGTGGCGCGGTGCGCTCGCGATGGGATTGCTGCTCAGCCAGGGCGGCGAGTTCGGGTTCGTGCTGTTCGCGCAGGCGCAATCGGCGCTGCTGATCAGCGGCGAGGCGGCGAGCCAGTTCGGCGCGATCGTCACGCTGTCGATGGCAAGCACACCGTTCCTGATGATGGCGACGGCCAAGCTGCGTCAGGCACCGCCGACCCGCGAAACCCGCGATGCCCCGCGCGAAGACGGCGCCAGCGCGCTGATCGTCGGCTATGGCCGGTTCGGGCAGACCGTGGCGCAGATGCTAATCGCGGCCGATATCCCCGTCACCCTGATCGACAAGGACGTCGGGATGATCGACATCGCGGGGACCTTCGGCGCCAAAGTGTGGTTCGGCGACGGCACGCGGCTCGATCTGCTGCGCCAGGCCGGCGCGGCCGAGGCCGAGTTGATCTGCTTTTGCATCGATGGCGAACAATTGACGCCGGGTATTGTCGAGGCGGTCCACACCGCGTTCCCCAAGGCCGCGATTTATGCGCGCGCTTACGATCGGCGCTCGGTGATCGTGCTCAAGCCCTCGCCGGTCACGTTCGTGGTTCGCGAGGTATACGAAAGCGCGGTGCGGATGGGGCGCGCCGCGCTGAACGAACTGGGCACCAGCGAAGAGGCGATCGACCGCGCCGAGACGATGTACCGCGGGCGCGACAAAGAGCGATTGAAGCTCCAGATCGAAACCGGCGAGCTATCTGCGGCGCGCGACCGGATGCTGGTGCAGGACCCGCGCGAGGCGCGTTAGGTTCACCCCTCGGGCAGCGGCCAGCCGACGCGTTTCATCTCGAAGCTGTCGGAGCTGCGGACATAGTGTCCGCTGCCGTGCTGGCGACCGATCAGGTGCATCGCCGGGGTGTCGATCCGCGGCCGGGTTGGGTCTCCCGCCAAAAATTCGTCGGCGATGTGGATCGCCAGAATTTCGCCCAAAACGATCGTGCTGCGCGGGCTGGGGTCGATGATCTGGAAGGTGCGGCACTCGAAGCTGACCGGCGCGCTGGCGATCAGCGGCGGGGCGACGTGGAGCGAGGGGCGGGTGGCGATCCCGGCATAGGCGATCTCGTCCAACCCCGGCGGGGCATCGGCGGCGGTCAGGTTCATCGCCGGGCCGTCGGCCTCGCTGACCAGCCCGATGGTGAATTCGCCGGTGGCGCGGATCAGCCGCGCGGTGTCCTTGTCGCCGCCGCGCGCGTGGTGCGCCATCAGCCCGAGCACGACCAGCAGCGGATCGTCGGACAGCGCGTTGAAAAACGAATGCGGCGCGCAGTTGCGCGTGCCATCGGCGTCTTGTGTCACCACCCACGCGATCGGTCGCGGGGTGACGGTGTTGACGATCAGGCGATAGCGATCCGCGGGCGAAAGCGCGGCCATGTCCCAGTGCATGGTGGCGCCCTAGCCGGGGATCGCCGTCAAGGCGAGCGTTGCTCCCATGTCACGCCCCGTGCAAAATCCGCCGCGTTGCAGCAAGATGCGCTTGTTCAATTTCGTTCCCCGCGCCAGCGTGCCCTCACAAGGGGACCCAAAGTCATGAATCTGCGTACCATTCTCAGCACCGGCGCCGCGCTCGGTGTCATCGCCCTTTCGCTCGGCGTTACCCCCGCCTTTGCCCAGGACAGCACGACCACCGCGGCGGATGAAACCATCCCGCCCGAAGGCACGATCATCGTCACCGGATCGCGCTCGACCACGCGGACCGTCGCCAACTCGCCCGTTCCGGTCGATGTTTTCTCGGGCGAAATGCTGACCGAAGGCGGCCAGGTTGAAACCAACAAGATCCTCAACAAGCTGGTGCCCAGCTTCAACTTTCCCCAGCCGGCCATCGCCGACGGGTCCGACGCGCTGCGCCCGGCCACGCTGCGCGGCCTTTCGCCCGACCAGACGCTCGTCCTGGTCAACGGCAAGCGCCGGCATACGGCGGCGCTGCTCAACATCAACGGCACCATCGGGCGCGGCGCCGCAGCGGTCGATCTCAACTCGATCCCGGCGCTGGCGATCGAGCGGATCGAAGTGCTGCGCGACGGCGCTTCGTCGCAGTACGGCTCGGATGCGATCGCAGGCGTGATCAACATCCGCCTCAAGACTGCCTCCAGCGGGGGTAAGGCGGTCGC
>JANMQW010000005.1:0-9140 GCA_031370725.1 Novosphingobium sp. | reverse complement strand
GCCAACGCCAGCTTCTCGCTGCTGGTCGGCAAGATTCAGGGAACCATCGTCGATTACCTGATGCCGCCGTTGTCCACCGGCGAGCTGATGCTGGCGATGATCGGCGCGGCGGTGACCCGTGCGGTGCTGGTCGGGCTGGCGGTGACGCTCGCGATGCTGCTGTGGCCGGGCGTCCACCTGACCGCCGCACACCCCTGGGCGATCGCTTGGTTCGGGGTGATGGGCTCGATGCTGCTCGCGCTAATCGGGCTGGCCAGCTCAATCTGGGCTGAGAAGTTCGATCACAACGCCGCGGTCACCAACTTCGTGATCACCCCGCTGACGATGCTTTCGGGCACGTTTTATGTGATCGATAACCTCGCCCCAAGTTTTCGCGCGCTGGCCTACGCCAATCCGTTCTTTTACGTGATCTCGGGATTCCGTTTTGGGTTTCTGGGGCAAAGCGACATCGGCAGCACCAACCAGGCGGTGTGGCACGCCGCGCTCGGGCTGGGGTTGCTGAATCTCGTGCTGGCCGCGATTACCTATGCGTTATTGCGGTCGGGCTGGCGGATACGGAGTTAGGATGCGCCGCCAACTCTCTTATCCTCCGCGGGTGATATCATCGTAGGCTTTGCGGAATTCCTTGGCGAACATATCCATGAATGCCTCGTCTGAATCGAACGCGACCCCGCTGAACTCGCGCTCGTAAGCCTTCCACAACGCTGCATCGCGCGCGCCGGGGAGGATTTTTTCAAGCATCCCGCGGGTTTCGGCGCGGCCGCGGATCGATTTGGGCGAGAATCGTTCGAGCGTCGAGCGCAGCGCCCCTTGCATCGCCTTGAGCGTCGCAAGCTGGTGCGCCTGAAGATCGCGCCAGCCGTCTTCGACCGCCAGGTCGGCACCCATGAACCCGCGTTCGGCCGGGTTGAGGATGTGGCGCAGCGCCTGTTCGGGGCTCCGCGCGAATTTGAGCGGATTGTTTCCCGAGATCTCCAGCCCGGTGCCCTGCGCGCCCATTTGGCTTTTGGCGCGGGCGCGCGCCTCGAGCATTACCACCATCCCGGCGACCAGGTTGCGAAGCAGCATTCCGGCCTGCTGGAGCGCCGCGGCAGGGTCATGCGTAATCGCCTCGCGCTCCATCCCCGCGCCGCTGAGAAACGCTTCGAGCGCCCCGCCGCTGGCGGCCGGTGCCGCGACTTGTTGCGGAGCGGCTGCTTGCTGGACTGCCGCAGGCAGAGGTGCCGCAATTGGGGGTGTGGCGACCGGGGCTTCTGCTATCGGCGCAGCAATCGGCGGCGGTGGTGGCGATGCTGGTGAGGGTGCCGCAGCCGGCGCGCCAAACCCGCCACGCTTCCAGTCGATTGAATTGCTCGAGGCGAACTTGTTCCAGATATCGTCGTCGCCGGGCGGTAGTGGAGGTGGTGCAAGGTTGGCGGGAATGGCTGCGACCGGCGGGATCGTCGGATCGCGCGGGACCGATCCCGGCGGCGGGCCAAGCTTGGCGACGACCTCGTATTTGCCGATGCGGATCAGATCGCCGTCGCTCAACGGATGTGGGCCGCTCAACCGCTTGGCATCGTCGTTGACGAAAGTCCCGTTGGTCGAGTTGTCGACCAGTTCGTAGCCGCCGTTACGAAACAGAATATCGCAATGGCGGCCGGAGATGTGAAGGTCTGCGTCGGGCAGCGACCAGTCAGTGCTGCTGGCGCGCCCGATCGTCGCGCTGCGCCGATCGAGCACCACGCTGAGCGGTCCGCCATTGGACAGTTGTGCCAGATTGCGGACCTTCAGGGTCAGCGCGAGCGGTCGATCAATGCTCATTTAGCAAGACCGCCTAGGCGCAGGTCGCATGAATTTCGCTGCGATCGGGTGGGCGCGCCGCGTCGGCGCCGGGCATCCTCGTGCGGTATCACTTTGAATTGGCTTCAAAACGCCCCCTCCCCGACAATCCGCCCGACCGTTATTATCTAAAGGTCCAATCGTGCCAATACGAAACTGGCAAATTCTTCCCCCTGTGATGCGCAGCATTGCGGGAATCGGCGATTGCCCGCAAGTCGCTAATAGATTATAAAGTACACCAGGTCTGGTCGCACCACGCTGTTGGTTTCGCATGTTCGGGAGTTTGACATGACCGTTAAGTTGTTGCTCGCTGCGGGCGCACTGCTCGCCTCCACCTCGGCTTGGGCCCAGTCCGCGCCGGCTGCGGAACAGTCGGCCGACGATCTGGTTTGCCAGCTTTCCGGCGATTGCGGCGGGATGGATCAGCTTGAGGCGACGCAGGACAAGCCAGAGTCGCGCGGCTTCAAGCTGGCGCGCAAGGTGGCCGCGAACGATCCCTCGCAGGGTTCGGCACCGTCGATTGGCGGGCGCACCCGCGTCAAGGTTGCCGCCGAAGCGACTCGCCCCACGGCGTTGACCGCAAAGCCGGGCCGCAACCGCACGATCTCAGCGACCGCGCCGCGCGCCGCGGTTGGGCGTGCCGATCTTCGGGTGACTTTCGTGACCGGATCGGCTGAGCTCACCGACGCCGGTCGCCGCGAGGCCGAGAAGTTTATGACCGCGCTCACCGCACCTTCGCTGGCGGGCAAGAAGTTCCGCATCGAAGGCCACACCGACTCGGTCGGCTCGCGCGATTTCAACGTCGACCTGTCAAAGCGCCGGGCACAGGCGGTGGTCGAATACCTCGCCGCACGCGGCGCCGACCGCTCGCGGCTCAGCGTGGTCGGCTATGGCTTCGACAAGCCGATGGCCGGGCTCGATGCCAGCGCCGGTGCCAACCGCCGCGTTGAAGTGGTGCTGATCAAGTAATTCGCCGCGCCGCCTCGCCTGCTGCGAGACGGAATTTCGGCATATCGAGCGGCCCGGAGCGATCCGGGCCGTTTGATTTTGCGCACCCGGTTTAGCTTCGGTTCGGATTCGGTGTGATGGAACGCATTGCGCGGCGGACAAACTTTAGCAATTCGGTTACTTGTTCGGGCTTCAAATAGGCTCGTGGCGATTCTGCTCGACTGCGCAAGCACCGCGCGAAGGGTGACAGGAGAGATCGAATGACCGTCAGGATGATCTTCGCAGCTGGTGTCTTGCTGGCCTCAATCTCGGCCCTAGCTCAGGTGCCGGCGCAATCTGCCCCCGGCACCGACCAGACCACCGAAGACCTGGTCTGCCAGCTTTCCGACAAATGCGCCGACGCTGCGGCAAGTCCCGCGGACCAGGTGCAAGCCGCCGCTACTGGCCCTGCCGATCGCGCCGCTCCGCGAGTTTCCGCCACGCGCGGGTTCAAGATTGCCCGCAAGGTTGATGCTCCTGCGGCTGCGGCACCGTCGGGCTACACCGCCACCCGGCCCGCCCCCAGCGGGGGCAAGGCGCCGTCGCGGGTCGCCTATGATTCGGGCAAAAAGGCCAGCGCACCTGTCGCGGGCAAAAGCCGCGCGATGACTTCGGCCAATGCGAAGGTTCTGCCCAAAGGTCGTGCCGACCTGCGCGTGACGTTCGTGACGGGATCGGCCGAGCTGACCGAATCGGGCCAGCGAGAGGCGCAGAAGTTTGCGGCTGCGCTGTCATCGCCGCTGCTTCAGGGGATGCGCTTTACGATCGAAGGCCACACCGACGCGGTTGGCTCGCGGGCTGCGAATCAGGATCTGTCGCGCCGCCGCTCCGCTGCGGTGGTGGATTATCTGGTTGGCAAAGGCGTCGATCGCGCACGGTTCGATACCGTCGGCTACGGCTCGGATCGCCCGCTCGACGGGATAAGCCCGGCCGCCGCGCTCAACCGCCGGGTCGAGGTGGTCCGCAACAAGTAATCCGGCACGCGCCACAATCTTTCCCATCCAAGTATAGATTTGGGGTCTTGCTCCGTATTCGCCGCCACGGGCCATCGTTTCGTCGCAAAGCTGCGGCTGATTAGGCGCAGTTGCTTGACAGCGCCCGCGCGATGGGCAGTGTCACGACCAACCGGCAAGTGACGGTCGGCATTTCCTGACACGGGCCCTTCGGGTCGCAAAGTCCCGGCAGGAAATAAAAGGGGGCGGGGGCGTTTCCAGAGCCTTTGGCGTTTGCCGCTGGCCGGTGGTGCTCCCGTCAACTTTTCCTACCATCCGTTCATGAACGACGTGCGCTCGTTTCGAGCAGCGCCGGAGTCAGCACTTGCGGCAGGACTTTTGCTTCGCCTGCCCCCGGAGCGTACCACAGATAAAGCGGCACGCCCGCTGCGCCATGCGCCTCAAGGAACCGTGTGATGACCGGGTCGCGCCGCGTCCAGTCGCCGCGCAGAACTTGTACTCCCGCCTTGGCGAAAGCCGCGCGCGTGCTCTCGCGCTCGATCGCGGCGGCTTCGTTGACTTTGCAGGTCAGGCACCAGTCGGCAGTGAAGTAAACAAACAGAGGTTTGCCCGAGGCGCGCGCCGCAGCCAGTGCGGCGGGTGAGAACGGTGTGGCGCCAAGCAGATCGACAGTGGTTTCGGCGGGCGGGGCGTGCGCGGCTTGCGGCAGCACCACCGCACCCAGCAGGACCAGCGCGGCCAGCGCGGGCGCGGCGCGAGGGGTAGCAGAAATGCCCCGCTGCTGGGCCCGCCCAATCATCGCCAGCACCGCCAGGAGCGCGAGCGCAATCGCACCGCAGCCCAGCGCAAACCCGGCTCCTCCCAGCCGCCACGCCAGCCATAGCAGCGCCGCTGCGGTCAATGCCATCGGCAGCGCCATGGCCTTGCGGAACCACCCCATCCACGGACCGGGCCTGGGCAGCAGACGGCGCAGTGCCGGTGAGAAACCCAGCGCCAGGAACGGCAGCGCAAGTCCCAGCCCGAGTGCGGCGAACACCGCTAGTGCCAGGATCGGGGGCAAGATAAGCGCCGCGCCCATTGCCGCCGCCATAAACGGCCCGGTGCACGGGGTGGCGACGAACGCGGCGAGCAGCCCGGTGGCGAACGCCCCGCGATTTCCGATGCCGCCGCTTCCTCCAAGCGTGGGAAGCTCGAACAATCCGGCGAAGTTGGCGGTAATTGCAACCGCCAGCGCAAGCAGCGCGGCGACCACCAGCGGTTCTTGCAACTGGAATGCCCAGCCGATCTCGTCGCCTGCGGCGCGCAGGCCCAGCATCGCCCCGCCCAACGCGAGACAGGCGAGCACGACCCCGGCGGTATAGGCCAGCCCATCGGCGCGCGCCTTGCCCGGCGCGGCGTTGGCTTGCGCCAGGCTCAGCGCCTTGAGGCTGAGGATCGGGAACACGCACGGCATCACGTTGAGGATCAGTCCGCCCAGCAGCGCCGCTCCCAGGATCGCGACGAACCCGGCGAGGTCGAACCCCGGCTTCGCTGTACCGGCGAGCGGTGTCCCGCCCGAGGGCACGACGCCCGGCTCAGCATGGATTTCCAGCCCCTCGCCATTGCCATAGCGCAAGACCGCGTCGATCGACCCGGCAACGCCGCTTTGTGCTCCCGCCGGGCGCGCCATTTCGGCCAGCAACAGATCGCCCTTGCGCCAGAACCGTTGCGGCGCGGCGTAGGCCGCGACGCCATCGGTGCGCACGAACAGATGCGGTGCGCCCAGATCGAGCGCAGCTGGGATCGGGATACCAAACCGCAGCGTCTTGCCGTCCGCGGCATAGCGCACCGCATCTGGCAGCGGCGCGGGTAGTTTCGCCAGCCAGCCATCGAAACGGGGATCGCGAGCGGACGGTGGACCGACGCGCACCGTTGCCGCCAGCCGCCCGTGTTCGGGAACGCAAATCTCCAAGGTACACGCAAGCCAGTCGGCCTCGGCCGAGATCGCCAGGGTGTCGCCCTCACGCGCATTGGCGGGCAGCGTGAACGGCACGAGGAGTGCGTAGTCGTGCTCATAGACGTGGTTCATCAGACCGTTGATGAGCAGCGTCTGCGGCACCGGATAACGCGGCTCGCCGACTTTGGCCGCATTAGGCAAGGCCCATTTGAACTGCATCGCAAACCCTGCGTCGCCGCCGTTCAGCCAATAGCCGTGCCAGCCTTTGTCGGGTTTCATCGAGACGCCAAGCTGGATGGTTTGCCCCGCAGCGGCGATGGTGCGCTCTGCGATCAGCTCGGCTGCAATATGCCTCGTTTGCGCGTCGGCGCGCGGCGCCATTCCGCAGAGCGCGGCCAGGGCCAGAAGAAGGGCGGTTAAACGACGCATGGCGTTGGACAATTGCTCCGTTTGGGCTCCGCCGGGCATTGCCGAGGACCCCGCGCGGCCTTATGCCGCTGTGCATCGCGCTGTCCAGCCGCGCGGCGCGTCACGCTATCCCCAGAGGCTTGGTTTCATGCATTGTCGATCATTGTCGTTGTTTGCTCTGGCTTTGCTGCTGGGGGGAACGAGTGTCGGATCGGCCCAGAACGCACCGGCACCTGCTCCTGCACCGCCGCCCAAGCTGATTCTGGCGATCGCGGTCGATCAGTTCTCGGCTGATCTGTTCGCCGAATACCGCAGCCGCTACGCCTTCGGGCTCAAGCGGCTCCAGCAGGGGGCGGTGTTTCCCGCGGGCTATCAGAGCCACGCCGCAACCGAAACCTGCCCCGGGCACTCGACGATCATGACCGGCGCGCACCCCGCGCGCACCGGGATCATCGCGAATAGCTGGTTCGACCTCGGCGTCGCGCGCGCCAAGAAATCGATATATTGCGCCGAGGATGAGACGCAGGCCGCCGCCGACCCCAAGGACTTCGTCGCCTCGGCGGTCCACCTGCTCGTGCCCACGCTCGGCGACCGGATGAAGGCCGCCGACCCCGCCACACGCAACATCGCGGTCTCGGCCAAGGATCGCGGCGCGCTGATGATGGGCGGGCACGATATCGACCAGGTCTATTGGTGGAAAGGCGCGGGGTTCGTCACGCTCGCCGGGCGTCAGCTCGGAGCATCGGCAGTGGCCGAGAACGCTGCAGTCACCACCGCGCTGGCCCAAGATCGTGCGGCGCTCGAGCTGCCCGTCGACTGCGCGCGCGCCGATCGTCCGATTCAGGCCGGCACCCTCACCGTCGGCACCGGACGTTTTGAGCGTGGCAAGGGCGACGCCACCCGGTTCCGCATCTCGCCCGAAATGGACGCCGCCACTAGCAATCTTGCGGCCAGGCTGGTCGCCGAGCTCGATCTGGGCAAAGGCCCGGCAACCGACGTACTCTCGGTCAGCTTTTCGGCGACGGATTACGTCGGCCACGCGTTCGGCACCGAAGGCACAGAGATGTGCCTCCAGATGCACGCGCTCGACAAGACCATTGGCGGCCTGCTTGATGTCCTCGATGCGCGCGGGATCGACTACGCGGTGGTGCTGACCGCGGACCACGGCGGTCTCGACCTCCCCGAACGGTTGGCGATGCAGGCCCTACCGCAGGCCGCGCGGGTCGATCCGGCGCTCGCCCCCGAGGCGCTGGGCAAGACCATTGGGGCCAAACTCAAGATCGCGGGGGTGGAGCCGCTGCTGTATTCCGATGGCCCATTCGGCGATTACTATCTCAACCGCGCGCTCAAACCCAAACAGCGCAAGGCAGTAATGGCTGAATTGAAGGCGCTCGTCGCGCATCCTCAGGTCGCCGCGGTGTTCACTGCCGATGAACTGGCCAAGGCCCCGGCACCCGCTGGTTCGCCCGAAGCGTGGACACTGATGGATCGCGCCCGCGCCTCGTTTTACGCCAAGCGATCTGGTGACGCAGTGATCCTTCTCGACCGCGCGATCGTTCCAATCCCCAAGCCGGCGCCGGGCTATACCGCGACCCACGGCAGCCCGTGGGATTATGACCGACGTGTGCCGATGTTGTTCTGGCGCAAGGGCATGGCGGGGTTCGAACAACCCAGCGCGGTCGAGACCGTTGACATCGCGCCGACGCTGGCCGCGCTGATCGGGCTGGCGATGCCCGAGGCGGAGTTCGACGGAAGATGCCTCGATCTCGATGCCGGGCCCGGAAATACGTGTGGTGCTCATGTCCGCTGAGTCCGTGTCCTGCGAGACCCGGGACGTCCTGATCCTCGGCGGCGGCTTGGTCGGGATGACGCTGGCGATCGGTCTGGCGCGTGCCGGGGCCACGGTCCACGTGGTCGATCGTGACGATCCCGCAGTGCAGACCGCCGAGGGCTTCGATGGCCGCGCCTCGGCGATCTCGACTGCGAGCTGGAACCTGTTCGGGCATCTTGGCCTCGCCCCAATGCTCGAACCCAAGGGCAGCCCGATCGCGGCGATCGCGGTCAATGATGCGCTGCGCCCGGGCCAGATCGAGTTCCGCCCAGAAGCGCAAGAAGGCTCGCTCGGGCGGATGTTCGCCAACCGCGAATTGCGCATGGCGCTGTTCGAGGCTGCGGCGAAGGAGCCGAACATCGCCTGGCACCCCTCGAGCACGGTTGTTTCGCGCGAACGCGGGCCGCATGGCGTGTCCGCGATCTTGGGCGATTGCAGCGTGCTCAAGGCACGGCTGCTGGTCGGCGCCGAGGGACGCAACTCGCCGACCCGCGATGATGCCGGGATCGCGATCGCCAAGTGGGATTATCGCCACCGCGCGATCATCGCCGGGCTGGCTCATGCCACGCCCCACGGCGGAGTCGCTTGGGAAATCTTTTACCCCGCCGGTCCGTTCGCGTTGTTGCCGATGCTCGATGACGCCGAAGGGCGGCACCGCAGCGCGCTCGTGTGGACCGTGGCCGAGGACGATGCCGCGGGCGTGCTTCGCATGTCCGAGACCGCCTTCCTGGGCGAAGTGCGCGCCAAGATGGGCGGGGTGCTGGGCAATATCTAACTGGCCGCGTCGCGCACCAGCTATCCGTTGGGCTTTCACCACACCGCGCGGATTGTGGCTGAACGGCTGGCGCTGGTCGGCGATGCCGCGCACGGGATCCATCCGATCGCCGGTCAGGGGCTCAACCTGGGGCTGCGCGACGCCGCCGCGCTGATCGAGTGCATTACCGATGGCATGCGCCTGGGGCTCGATCCCGGCGATGCGCAGATCCTAGAGCGCTACGAACGCTGGCGGGCAAGCGATGCGATGATGGTCGCGCTGGCCACCGACGGGCTGACCCGTCTGTTCGGCGTCCCTGGCCGTACCGCCTCGCTGGTCCGCAGGATCGGCATGGCCGGGGTCCAGCGAATGGCCCCGCTCAAACGCTGGTTCATGGACGAGGCGCGCGGGGTTTCAGGCACGCTGCCCAAGTTGCTCGAGCCGGTCTAA
>JANMQW010000443.1:0-3988 GCA_031370725.1 Novosphingobium sp. | reverse complement strand
CCGATCCCGAAGTCCTTGACCAGGAACGGCACGCCCGTGAACGGCCCAGCGGGCAATGGCCCGGCAGCCAGCGCGCGCGCCTGATCGAAATCACGATACACCACCGCATTGATAGCGCCGTCGAGCCGCTCGACTTGCGCTATCGCCGCATCGACAAGTTCGGGGGAAGAAACGTCGCCCGACCGCACGAGCTGGGCCAATCCGATCGCATCGTAAGAGGAATAGTCCTGCATTTGGGCTCCGGCAACGATAAGACTTTATGCTGGGCCGAAACGCCGGGTTGGGCAACGGCCAAGGTTCGCGTGTGGGCTAAACGAACTCGCGGGCTACATGACCTGCGCTATTGTTTGGGTGATCTTGCCGCGTGATGCCCAGACCGCCCCACCCGCTCATTATCGACCAGACGAAAGCCGATATGGTCGGTCCCCAGCCCGCGTTCCTTGGAGCTGGCGCGCTGCGGGACGATACCGCGCGCAATGGTTTGCTGCGCAGAGGTACGATCCGCCCTTGACGATGTTGGTGCGGTTGACGCTGGACTCGCCATTTCGCGATGGCCGTCCGGACAAAGTGGCGGGTGTGCTTTCGACCTTCGTCGGGCTGGCTCGCCGAGCGATTAGTCCGCTCCACCAGGTCGGGGGTTACACGGCATCGATCGCGCAGCGCTTCGTTTGGGGAGAGTTGGCTTCACTTATCCGGCGCAAGTCCCAGCGCCACGCAGACACTTGCTGCTCACTGGTCTTCCTCGACGTCTGACTCAATGAGTATCCGCTGCGCCGCGCCATCCAGATCATCGTATTGGCCGCTGTGCATCGCCCACAGAAATGCGGCGAGACCGAGCAGGCCTAGAACAAGTGCGGCCGGGATGAGTATCGCCAATCCGGTCATCCGGCAGCGCTCCGCAATCGCAGTGAATTGCCAACGACGATCAAGGAAGAGAGCGACATCGCCAGCGCCGCCACGAGCGGGGTCGCAAGCCCGGCAATGGCGACCGGCACCGCTAATGCATTGTAGCCGATAGCCATCGCAAAGTTCTGCCGAACCACGCGCATTGTCTTGCGCGCGGCGACGATTGCGATTGGCAGGGCGGCCAACGATTCTCCCAGAAAGATAAGGTCGGCCGAGTTCTGACCGACGTCCGAAGCCGACGAGGGTGCCATGGAGACATGCGCTGCGCTAAGTGCGGGACCGTCGTTGAGCCCGTCGCCGATCATCAGCACACGACGTCCCGCCGCCTGGCGCGATTGGATCAGATCAAGCTTGTCCTGAGGGGTCAGACCGCCAAACCCTGTCACACCGAGCGTTTCCGCCAACCGGTCGACCCGGCGCCCGAGATCGCCCGACACTATCGTAGGCTCAAGCCCCAGAGCCGTCAGTTGCACGACAGCGGCTGCGGCACCTGGGCGCAGGGCGTCTTCGAAGCGGATCAGACGGACAGGACCGTCACCCAACCTGAATGCGGTCGTCAAGGCATGGTGGTTGGTGAAACTTTCGGCAGGATCCCCCGTGCCGATGTCGATCCTGCCAAGGACCACCTGTACCCCGCGATAGGTGGCTGTCAGACCGAGCCCGGGCGTCTCCTCCAAGTCGATGACGTCGGCAGCGACGCCGCCATCGAGCGCCGTGGCCAGCGCGCGCGCCAGCGGGTGGCGGCTGGCGCGGGCGAGCGCGAGCGCGACCAGCGCTTCCTCTGGCAGAAGCCCGCCAAGGTCGAGGAGCAGCGGACGTCCGAGCGTCAACGTGCCGGTCTTGTCCATCAGCGCCATGTCCGCCTCGGCGAGCCGTTCAAGACCGGCACCGTCGCGGATCAGGATGCCGCGACGCATCAGCGCCCCGGCCGCCACGACTTGCGCCACCGGAACCGCAAGGCCGAGCGCGCAGGGACACGTGATGATCAGAACCGCGACCGCGATCAGCACCGCCTGATGGACTCCAGCGCCCGCCACCATCCATCCGGTGAACGCCAGCAGGGCGATAAGATGCACCGCAGGCGCATAGAAGCGCGCCGCCCGGTCGGCGAGGCGCACATAGCGTGACTTCGCACCGCCCGCAGCCTCCATCAGGCGCGCGATCCCGGCAATCGCAGTGGCTTCTCCTGCCGCGGAAACCTTGATCTTGAGTGGCGCGGCGAGGTTGATCGTCCCGGCGAGGACAGCCGCCCCGGGGCCGACGCTTTCGGGCGCACTTTCACCGGTGACCAGCGCACGGTCGACACTGGACGATCCTTCGACCACCGTGCCGTCAGCCGCGAAGGCCTCGCCCGCGGCTACCATCAGCTGCATCCCGGGAGCCAGTTCATCGGCATCGCGCCACTCGGATTTTCCGTCGGCGGACACGACCAGTCCGCGCGGGGCACGCTGGCGCTGGAGCGCGGCGACGCCGTCCTCGGCCCGCGCCCGCATGACGCCGTCGAGAAAGCGTCCGGCGAGCAGGAAGAACAGCAGCATCACCGCGCCGTCGAAATAGGCATGGGGGCCGTGGGTGATCGTTTCGTAGAGGCTGACCGCGCAGGCCAGTGACACCCCGATGGTGATCGGCACGTCCATGTTGGTCCGCCCGTGGCGTAGCGCCGACCACGCACTGCGGTAGAAGGGCCGCCCGGCATAAACCACGGTCGGCAGGGCGATTAGCGCCGACAGCCAGTGGAACATGTCACGCGTCGCACCCTCGGCCCCGGACCATATGCTGACCGACAGCAGCATGATGTTCATCGCCGCGAACCCGGCGACGCCAAGCGCGCGGCCCAGTTCACGGTTTTCCGGAGCCGTACGACCCTCGTTATCAGCGAGAAGGCGTTCGGCGGGAAAGCCGATCCGGACTATCGCGTCGCGCAGGCGTTCGTCGTCCAGTTCGGCGGCGTGGGCGATCGCCACGCGACGCTTGGTAAAGTTCACCCGAGCGCCGATCACTCCATCGACGCGCGCAAGCCCGCCCTCGAGTTTCGAGATGCAGCCGGCACAATGCAGCCCCGGAACGCTGAACGTGCTGGTGACTGCGCTCACGCCGGGATCTCGGCCGTGAACCGGGCGGTCCGCCCCTGTCCGACAAGCGTCAGACGAAGGCGCCAACGACCGGTCGGGAGCGGGCGAACGGATGTCCACCGCCCCGCCCCAGATCGCTCGAAGCGCAGGACCTGGTCTGGCGCTTGGCCGAGCGGGTGATGTGCGGTGCCGGTGAGAATTGCGCCAGCAGGGATGGCGACAGCCTCAATCCGCCGATCGGCCCGGGCATGGGCCGCAACCGTCCAGCCGAGCGCCTTCTGGGCCCGGGCATCGGCCAGCCAGCGATTGTAATCCTGGCTTGCGACATAGGAGTTGTCGACCACCGTGCCGCCGAAGGTCTCAACCGCATAGCGCGCCATGACCAGGTTGACCGCGATGATCGTGCCGAACATCGCCAGCATCACACCCAGCATGTGCCAGCCGGTGAAGCGGCGCGTCACTGCATTGCTCCGGGCCGTTCGAAGCTGCTCGCTGCGCGATCGCTGCCGCCCTCGCGGTCGGTGGCGACGATCGCGAAACCGATAGTGCTGCGCGCCTCACCCGATGCCGGCGCAGCGACGTAGACCCGGTTCTTGGTCACGCGGTCCGGCTCAAGCGAAAGCGTCAGCCGGTCGGTCGCGGCCTCGCGCTGCCCGTCCCGGTTCCACAGCTTCGCGCCTGCCAGCCCCTCGACCACAAGGGTGACGTTCCGCCGCCGGCTTTCCATAGTGCGGTCTTTTTTCGTGTATGCGTTGAGCACCGCGCCGTCGGACATCTGCACCCTCAAGGGATTGCGATCCTGCCGCGCCGAGAGGTCAAGCCGCGAGCGATTGCCGAGCGCGAACAGCATCCCGGAACCGATCCCGGCCCAGATCAGGAAGTAGATGATGGTCCGCGCCCGAAACAGGCGGGCGATGGGCGATTCGGGAATGCCGCCTTCGCCGGCGATCATCTCGTCGGCGACGGTCGAATAGCCGATCAGTCGCTTGGGCCGGTCGAGCTTGACCATC
>JANMQW010000255.1:0-7072 GCA_031370725.1 Novosphingobium sp. | reverse complement strand
GCCGCGTCGGCGACGCCGAGGCGCTGGCGGTAACGGCGAGTTCGGCCGCGCTGTGCAGCACTGGACTGGCGCGCTAGCGCGACCGGCGAACCGGCTGCTTGGTCAGGTGGGCACAGTCCACTGATCGACGATAACCGCCGTGCCTTCGCTGTTGTCGAGCCGATGGTGTTTGATCGCCTGGTATTCGGGCGAATCGTACCACGCCATCGCCGCCGCTTTCGAGGCGAACTTGAGGATGACGGTCACCTCGCCCGGTGCGCCTTCGATGACTTGCGAGGCATAATCGGCGGCGAGGACTTCGCAATCGGCCGCCAGCAAGGTCGGCATGACCGCAGGGACGTATGATCCGTATCCGGCGGGATCGGTGATCCGGTAGGACGCGATGAAATAGGCGGTCATGCATGTTCTCCCTGCAGCGATTTCAGCTGCACTCCGTGATCCCCCGCAAGTATCTCCGCAGCCCTCTCGCCGATCATGATCACCGTGGCGTTGATGTTGCCGCTGGTGATTTCGGGCATCACGCTGGCATCCGCCACGCGCAGGTTTTTGACGCCGTAAACCCGCAGGCGCGGATCGACGACGCTGCCGATCCGGCAGGTGCAGGAAACGTGATAGGTGGTGTGCGAAAAATGCAGCGCGGTGTTTTCGAGCAGTGCGTTGCTCGGCGGCTGCCCCGCAACATGGCCATGTTTGCGCGCGAGGTCTGGCGGGGCGATCCATGCGCCTGGCTTGTCCGTCCCCGGCCAGTGCGCGACAATATCGAGCGAACGCCGCATTGCCGCCACCATCACCTTCAGATCGACCGGATCGGCATAATAATTCATGGCGATGGCGGGCGGGGTTGCCGGATCGGCGCTTTCCAGCACGATTTCGCCCGCGCTGCGCGGCAGTTCGAGCTGGACGATCATATAGATGTTTTCCGCCGCCGGACCGAGAGCGGTGTCGGCTTCGGTGGCGTACAGCGCCGTATCCATGTTGAGCTGGTTGCCGATCAGGCCGACATCGACACCGCCGGGCATGAAACTGATCTGCGCGTCATGGCTGTAACGGGCACCCAGCCCGGTTGAAAAGAACGCGCTGGCATCGTTCCACGATGAGGCGGTCAGGCTGCTTCCGGTCGCCTCCCATTCGTCAAGGCGACGCTGTGCTTCTGCCTTGAGATCGGCGAGTTCGCTGCTGAGATGAATGTCATCGGCCGGATCGACCGGCAATGGCCCGTCGGGTCCGCGCAACACGTCTGGCCCCATCGACAGCCCGATTTCGTTCAGCGGCACGCCTAGCCCGGGGGCATGGAACGGCATCGAGACAAAAGGGTGGTCTTTCAGGTGTTTGCCGACCTCGGGCAGCTCATGCCTGCACACCACCTCTGCCGCCTCCAACTCGCGGCGCGGGCCGATCCCCGAAAGCATCAGGATGTGCGGCGATCCGATTGCCCCCGCGCTCAGGATTACCTCGCGCGTGGCGTGAACGGTGTGACTTGCTCCCGCCGTATCGCGATATTCGATGCCGGTAGCGGTCAGCGCAGCGCCTTCGCCCTCCAGCACCACGCGCGTCACCAGCGCGCCGGTGATGATCGTCAGATTGGACCGTGCCTCGGCTTCGCCTTCCAGATAGGCGTGGTAGCTGCTCGATCGCCTGCCCTTGCGCGTGTTGGTCTGATGCGCAGAGGATACGCCGGCCGGGTTGAGGCGATCCTTGCCGTTGTAATCGCCACGCGGGATGCCCGCCGCCTCGGCGGCTTCGACGAACTGGCGGGTCGCCGGGATCATCGGTGAACGCACCGCGACCCCGACCGGTCCGCCGGTGCCATGCGCGTCCCGGTCGATGACGATCTCGTTGCTGGGAACAAGGTCTTCCAGTCGCTTGAACGCCGGCAGCACCTCGGCATAGCTCCAGCCTTGGGCTCCAAGCTCGGCCCAATGATCGAAATCCTGCGGATGCCCGCGCACCCAGACCATGTAGTTGATCCCCGATGAGCCTCCGAGCATCTTGCCGCGCGGGGTGCGCATCCGGCGTCCTTTGAGGCCCAGCCCCGCCTTGCCGGGGTCGGCCATATACATCCAGTCGGTCGCGGGATCGAGCTGGAGGCCGGCGCAGGCGGCGGGCATCAATTCGCGCTCGGGCGGACGTTCTCCTGCCTCAAGCAGTGCCACGGTGAACGCCGGATCTTTCGAAAGCCGCGCGGCCAGCACCGCCCCGGCCGATCCGCCGCCGACGATTACAAAATCGTATGTCCCCGACATGCCCGCACTCCCTATCCCGATAGGTCAGGCCGATCGTGCGTCAGCCTGTTGATGGTGCGAGCCCTGCGACCCGGCCAATCTTCCGTGTCGCGCGGGGCATGGCAAGCGGTTTTTGGGGGGAGCGGAGGGATCGCTCAGCCCCGGGTCCACACCACCGTGCGGCAGATGATCGCCACGCAGCCGCGAAGGTTGAGTTTGCTGCCGTCCACGGTGACCTTGGCGTTGAAGTTGCGCCCGTCCTTGGGGCTATAGCCACGCCCGCTCCACTTGTTGCCGTCGGCCTTCAGCCCGGTGAGGATCGGCACGCCCAGCAGCTTGCGGCTGCGCTGGGCTTTATCGGGGTTGTTGTCGTCGCGCGCGCCGCCTGGCTTTTCGGGCACGAGGAAGCGGTTGATCCAGCCGCAATAGGTTGCCGCACCCGGGGTGCACGGGGCGATGAGAATGATGGACGTGCTGTCGTCGGTCTTCCACCTGCCAGCGATTGCGGATGTATCGGCAGCGGCGGCGGGCATCGTGGCCAGCGCGAAAGTGAAGGCGAGAGCGGTCAGGCGCGGTAAAGGGGCGATGGCAGATATCCTTGTTGGACTGGCAATGGAGTTCGTCTTGCAATTTGGCGTCCCCCGGTCACAATGCTCACGATGGAGAGATCGTCGATGAAATGCCTGTCGATAGTGTTGCTTAGTGCGCTGGCCCTGACAAGTGCCACTGCGACAAGCGCCAACGCCAAGACAATTGCGGTGGCCGCGGGCGATGGTGCGCAGCAGCGTTTGCAGGAAGCGCTGATCGCGGCGCAACCGGGCGACGTGGTTGAAATCGGCGAGGGCCGGTTTGCGCTCACCGACGGGCTCAGCCTCGATGCCGACAAAGTCACCGTGCGCGGGATGGGGATGGAGCGCACGATCCTGGATTTCACCGCGCAGCAGGGCGCGGGCGAAGGACTGCTGGTGACTTCCGACGACGTAACCTTGCGCGATTTCGCGGTGGAGAATGCCAAGGGCGACGCGATCAAATCGAAGGGCGCGGACCGCATCGTCTATTACCGCGTGCGCGCCGAATGGACCGGCGGGCCCAAGGAAACCAACGGCGCCTATGGCATCTACCCGGTCCAGAGCACCGGGGTGCTGATCGACGGGGTGGTCGCCAAGGGCGCATCAGATGCGGGCATATATGTCGGGCAGAGCAAGGACATTACGGTCCGATACAGCCGGGCCGAAGGCAACGTCGCCGGGATCGAGATCGAGAACAGCCGCAACGCGCTGGTCACCAGCAACTTCGTCACTCGCAACACCGGCGGTATTCTGGTGTTCGATTTGCCCAACCTCCCCGTCATGGGCGGGGGCAATGTGTTGATCGAACGCAATCTGGTGATCGCTAACGATACCCCCAACTTTGCGCCCAAGGGCAACATCGTCGCCAGCGTGCGCCGCGGGACCGGATCGATGATCATGGCCAACGACCATGTGACGCTGCGCAGCAACCTGTTCGATGACAACCCGACCGCGCACGTGATGGTGATCTCGTACCCGCGCGCCTTCACAGACAAAACCTATAACCCGACCCCGCGGCTGGTGACGATCGGTCAGAACCATTTCGGGCGTGGCGGCTACGATCCGCAGGTTCCCGGCGCTCCGCTGCTGTTGCAGGCATTCGGCGGAGCGTTGCCCCCGGTGCTGGTTGACGGGCTTGGCGATCCGCGAACGACACTGGCGCTCGATCCAAGTGCCAAGGCGTGGACGCTTGGCCTGCCCAGCCAGGGGGCCGATCCCGCCAGCGGCAAGCCCGGTCTGGCGAAGTTGCCCGCCACTTTGCCGCCGCTAACCACGCCCGGCACTCCCGTACGAATCGGTGCCCCCGTCGCCATGGACGCGCGGATAACGGGATGATCGCGCGCGCATTTTTGGCGATAGCAGCGCTGGTCGCAACCGGCGCGTTTGCCGCAACTGGGGGAGCGCGGGTCAACGACGCCGCGATCACCGCCAGCGCTTATCCCGCCACGCTCGCTGAGTTCGGCTTCTTCGCCGACGTTCCCGCGCAGAAGCCTGCCGCGGGGGTAACACCCTATCGCTTGAACACCCCGTTGTGGTCGGACGGGGCTGAAAAGCTGCGGTTCGTCTATCTGCCGCCCGGTGCGAAGGCGAAAGCCACTGGCGAGGGGCTGCTTGATTTCCCGGTCGGCGCCGCACTGATCAAGACCTTTGCGTTCGGAGCCCGCAAGATGGAGACCCGCGTGCTGCTTCACCGCGCCGAAGGCTGGGTGGCACTGCCTTATCAATGGAACGCCGCGCAGACCGAGGCGAAGCTGGCGTTGGGCGGCGCGCGGGTGGCGGTGACCACGCCGCAGGGCGCGGCGATCAGCTATTCCATACCCAACAAGAATCAGTGCAAGGAATGCCACGGGCTGGCTGGCATGGTGATGCCGATTGGGCCCAAAGCGCGCAACCTTTCGCCGATGTGGCTGGCCGCCGCGGTCAAGGCCGGGCGGCTCGACCGTTCGCCAGCGGTGGTGATGCGCCTGCCGGTTTGGGAAGACCGCGCTAAAGCCCCCGCCGTGCCCGTCGCGCGCGGCTATCTCGATGCCAACTGCGGGCATTGCCACAACCCCGCGGGCTCGGCCTCGAACAGCGGGCTCGATCTGCGCTGGGAGCAGCACGACCCCGCCCTGCTCGGGATCAACAAGCGCCCGGTCGCGGCGGGGCGCGGAGCGGGGCAGAACGAGTTCGACGTCGTTCCCGGCGATCCCCAACACTCGATCCTGACTTACCGCATGGCCAGCCTGGAAGGCGGCGTTGCGATGCCCGAACTGGGCAAAGCGACCGTCGATGGCGAGGGCGTCAAAGCTGTCCGCGCGTGGATCGCGGGGATGAAACGCTGAGCCTGCGCCGTATCCTGACAGGGCTGGCAATCCTCGCCGCAATGCTAGTCGCGGTGTTCCTGATCCTGCGCACGCCCGACACCGACCGTCGGGCGATGATCGTCAAGTATGGCGCGCCGCCGTCGCGGTTCGTCATCCTGCGCCCGGGCCTGACCGTCCATTACCGCGATGAGGGGCCGCGCGATGCGCCGGTCGTCATGTTGCTCCACGGTTCGAACGCCGATCTCCACACCTGGGACGTGTGGAGCGCCGATCTCGTCCGCGACCATCGCGTAATCCGCTTCGACCAGATCGGCCACGGCCTGACCGGCGCCGATCCGGCGGGCGATTATACGCCGCAGACTTTTTCCGACGATGTCGAACGGATGGCGGACAAGCTGGGGGTGGGGCGGTTCGTGCTGGCGGGCAATTCGATGGGTGGGGGTATCGCGTTGCGGTTTGGCTTGGCCCATCCCGAACGGCTCGACGGCCTGGTTCTGCTCGATTCTGGCGGTGCGCCGCGGTTGGGCAAACCTGCGGGAAACATCGGCTTCGCCCTGGCGCGCAACCCGGTTGGCAGCTGGCTGATGACCCGGATCACGCCGCGCAGCATCGTCGCCAAAAGTCTCCACCAGACGGTCAGCAACCAGGCCATCGTCAGCAAAGCGATGATCGACCGCTATTGGGAACTGCTGCGCTTTCCCGGCAACCGCGCCGCGACGGTGGTGCGGTTTTCCCAGCCGATCACCCCATTCGCCGCGGACCGTCTCACCAAACTGCCGATGCCCGTGCTGATCCAGTGGGGCGCGGACGACCCGCTGATTCCGCTCGCGGCAGGACAATGGCTCCATCGCGCGATCCCGGGCAGCCGGATGATCGTGTATCCCAACATCGGCCATATCCCGATGGAGGAGGCGGCCGCGCGCAGTGTGGCGGATTTGCGCGGCTGGCTCTCCGCACTTCCCGCGACGGGCAGAGACGCAGGCGGGGCAACGCGCGCCGCCCCGCGGGTGGACGCGGCGCGGGCACTGCCCTAATCGGACCGCGCATCGCGGCGGGTGATGCGGAGGACGAGACGTGCGCAAACTGGGGCTGATCGGGGGGATGAGCTGGGTCTCGACCCGGACGTATTACGAGCATCTCAACCGCATCGTCCAGCGCCGCGTCGGCTGGCAGGCGAGCGCGCCGCTGCTGATCGAGAGCCTGGATTTTGCAGGGCTTGCCCGGCTTGCGGACGACGATGCCTGGGAAGGCGCGGCGCAGACTTTGGCCGAATCCGCCAAGCGCCTAGAATCCGGAGGGGCGAGCGCGCTGATCATCGCCGCCAATTCTATGCACCGGGTGTACGACGAGGTTGCCGCTGCGGTTGGCATTCCGATCATCCACATCGCCGATAGCGTGGGCAAACGCATGGCAGAACGCGGGGTCAAGACCGCGGCGCTGCTAGGCACCAGCGCGGTGATGACCGAAAGCTTCTATCGCCAGCGGCTGGTCGCGCACGGGATTAGCCTGCTGCCCCCCGACATGGATGGCATTCCGGCGATCGAAGAGTTGATCTACGACGACCTGATGCGTGAAAAGGCCTCGCGCACTGCCGAGCGCGCCTGCAAGACCTGGATCACAAACCAGTCGAAAGACGGCGCACAGGCGATCGTGCTGGCGTGCACCGAACTGGAGATGGTGGTCGACGTCGATGCCAACGTCCTGCCGATCTACGATGGCACCCGCATCCACGCGGAGGCGGCGGCGGACTGGATTCTCGCCGGCGAATGACGCGCGCGCCCTACGCCGCTGACCCCGCCCAAAGCCGCGGGCGTGAATTTGCGCTCGACGAGCGCGCCACCCGCGGCCCACGCAGCGCGTTCCAGCGCGATCGCGACCGGATCGTCCATTCGATCGCCTTCCGCCGCCTGCGCCACAAGACTCAGGTGTTCGTCGCGCCCGACGGCGATCACTACCGCGTCCGCCTGACCCACAG
>JANMQW010000397.1:0-4482 GCA_031370725.1 Novosphingobium sp. | reverse complement strand
TCGATCCGCACGCTCCGCGCCGAGGGCCCCTCGCCGATGATCAGATCGAGCGCGCGGTCCTCCATCGCCGGGTAGAGCACCTCCTCGACCACCGGATTGAGACGGTGGATCTCGTCGATGAACAGGACGTCGCCCTCTTCGAGATTGGTCAGGAGCGCCGCAAGATCGCCCGCCTTGGCGATCACCGGGCCGCTGGTCGCCCGGAACCCCACGCCCAGTTCACGCGCGACGATCTGCGCCAGCGTGGTCTTGCCGAGGCCGGGCGGCCCGAAGAACAACACATGATCCATCGCCTCGCGCCGCGACCGCGCGGACTCGATGAACACCCGCAAGTTGTCCTTCGCCGCCGCCTGCCCAACGAATTCGGCAAGCGTCTTTGGCCGCAGCGCGGCGTCAGCGTCGTCGGGCTGGCGGATGGGGGTGAGGTTGGGGTTATCACTCATCCTGCAGCCTTCCGGAGGGCGATGCGGACAAGGTCATTGAGCTCCGCGCCATCGCCCAGTTCCTCCACCGCCCGCGCCACGGCGCTCCCCGCCACCTGAGGCTTGAACCCGAGGTTCTGCAACGCCGATACCGCGTCCGCGCTGACCGACCCCGGCGGCGCGGCGCTCACCGCGCCCGGCGCACTCGGCAGCCCGCCCGCTTTGTCTTTCAGTTCGTTGACGATCCGCCCCGCCAGCTTCGGCCCCACGCCCTGCGCGCGCGACACCATCGCCGCATCGCCAGCCGCACACGCGCGTTGGACTTCCTCAGTCGCGAGCGCCGACAGGATCGCCAGCGCGACTTTGCTTCCCACGCCCTGCACCCCCACCAGCAGGCGGAACCAGTCGCGCTCCGCTCCGCTGGCGAAGCCGATCAGACGCAGGTCGTTTTCGCTGACCTGGAAGTCTGTGAACAGCGAGACGGTATCGCCGCGGATGCCGAGCGCGGCCAGCGTCTTGGCCGAGCAGTGGACAAGGTAGCCGACGCCTTGGACATCGATCACCGCCCAGTCGGCACCGGTGTCGTCGAGCAGGCCGGTGAGCTTGGCGATCATCGGCTGCTTCTAGTGCGAGCGGCGGCGTTTGTGAATCGAAGGATTGCAATGGCTGTGGCTGGCATTGAAAGCACCCCATTGCGGTAGGCCGCGACCTTGGGCTAGCGCCACCCCATGTCCGAACAGAACCCCGCTGCACCCGACAAGTCTCCGCTGCCCGAACCCGTCGCCGCCGATCGCGACGTCACCGGGCGCAAGTTCCACCGCGCGCGCACCGAGGCCGCATTCACCGAGAGCCACGCGCCCGACACTCCCCAGACCCGCGATTCGGCGTATCGCCTGGCGTTTCGCGACACGGAGTTTCTGTTGCGCGAGGAATTGCGCCCGGTGCGCTTCCAGCTCGAATTGCTCAAATGCGAGATGCTGCTGGAGGAGTCGGGGATTGGCTCGACGCTGGTATGCTATGGCTCGGCGCGGATTCCCGCTCCCGAGCAAGCCGAAGCCGCACTCGCCACCGCGACCACGCCCGAGCGGCGCAAGGTGGTCGAACGGCTGATTGCCAACTCGAAATACTATGAAGAGGCACGCAAGCTCGCCTTCACCGCTGGCACCTGCAACATCGTCGAAGACGGCAAGCGTCAGTTCGTAATCTGCTCGGGCGGCGGCCCGTCGATCATGGAGGCGGCCAACCGCGGGGCGAGCGAGGCGGGGGCCGAGACGATCGGGCTCAACATCGTTTTGCCGCATGAGCAGGCACCCAACGAATACGTGACCCCGCACCTCTCGTTCCAGTTCCACTATTTCGCGCTGCGCAAGATGCACTTCCTGCTGCGGGCGCGCGCGGTGGCGGTGTTCCCCGGCGGGTTCGGCACGCTAGACGAGTTCATGGAGCTGCTGACCCTGATCCAGACTGGCAAGATGAAGCCGATCCCGATCCTGCTGTTCGGGCGCGAATACTGGAACAAGGTCGTCAACTTCGAAGCCATGGCCGACGAAGGCGTGATCAACCACGCCGACCTCGAGCTGTTCCGATGGGTCGAGACCGCCGAAGAGGCATGGGATCACATCGTCGCGTTTTACGGGATCGAGTGCTGAACTAGCCCCGCGCCGCGTGATGCCCCAGCGGCCCTGCGCCTGCGCCGAACCCCGGGGCGGCGCGCAAGGCAGAGCGCACGAACCCGCGCGCGCGGTCGATCGCTTCCTCCAGCGGAAGGCCCATCCCCAGATAGGTTGCGATCGCGCTCGACAGCGTACAGCCGGTGCCGTGAGTGTGGCGCGTGGCAATGCGCGAGCCTTCGAAGCTAAGCGTGGTGGCGTCGGCGCGGACGAGGCGGTCGATCACCGTCGCGCCATCGGCATCGCCGCCTTTGGCGAGGTAGGCGATGCTGCGCACGGCCATTCCGGCATCGCCGCCCAGTGCTGCCAGCTCGGCGAGATTGGGGGTGGTCAGCGTGGCCAGCGCCATCAGCCGCTCGAACGCAGCGATCGTCGCCGGGTCGGCAAGGGCCGCGCCGCTGGTTGCGATCATCACCGGATCGAACACGACCGGCACGCCACTGTGTTCGATGGCAACGGCGACGGCGTGCGCGATTTCGGCACTGCCGAGCATCCCGATCTTGATCGCGTCGACCCCGATATCACCGACGCAGGCTGCGATCTGCGCGGCGACCATCTCCGGATCGACCGGATCGACGCGGGTCACTCCCAAAGTGTTCTGCGCGGTTAGCGCGGTGATTGCGGTCATCGCATAGCCGCCAAGGATCGTGATCGTCTTGATGTCTGCCTGAATCCCCGCCCCGCCCGAACAGTCGGATCCGGCTATGGTCAGGATACGGGCGGGCTGGTTGGGCAAGGTCAGCGGTGGTGCTTCGACAGGCTCAGCATGAGCGTGTCTTGCAAGGTGCGCTCAAGCCCCAAGTTCCGCTCATCCTGAGCTTGTCGAAGGATTGAATTTCCGCACCATACTCGGTGGAAACTTCTCGTGCAGCGCCTTGGCCCGGCTCGGGCGGTCCATCAGTTCGCCACCGCAATTGGGGCAGCGGTCGTCGAGCTTGTCGGCGCATTCGGCGCAGAAGGTGCACTCGAACGAGCAGATGAACGCGCCGGGCGCCTCGGCGGCCAGGCCCGCGCCGCAACGTTCGCAATCGGGGCGCATTTCCAGCATCAGGCCGCCGCCGCTTCCACCGCCGCGCAGATCGACGCGACCACAGCTTCCACTTCGCCCGCGTCGTCGCCCTCGGCCATCACCCGGATCACCGGCTCGGTTCCCGACGGACGGATCACCAGCCGACCCTTGCCCGCCAGTGTCGCCTCCGCCTCGGCAATGACCCGCTTGACGTTGGTATCCTCCAGCGGCTTGCCGTCAGCGAACCGGACGTTGCGGAGCAGTTGCGGCACCCGATCGAACAGGTGGAGCACTTCGCTCGCGGGCCTCTTCGCGCGGACCAGCGCGGCCAGCACCTGGAGCGCGGCGATCGTGCCGTCGCCGGTGGTCGCGTGGTCGGCCAGGATCATGTGTCCCGATTGCTCGCCGCCGACGTTGCAGCCATCCGCGCGCATTGCTGCGAGTACATGACGATCGCCCACCGCCGTCCGAGTCAGGCCGATACCCTCGCTCGCCAGGAACCGTTCGAGCCCCAGGTTGGACATCACCGTCGCCACCACCGCGCCGCCTTTGAGCAGGCCCTCGCGCGCCATGCTCGATCCGATCAGCGCCATGATCTGGTCGCCATCGACCGTCTCGCCATGCTCGTCGACCACGATCAGGCGGTCGGCATCGCCATCCAGCGCGATCCCGATGTCGGCCCTTTCGGCTACGACCCGCGCCTTGATTGCTGCAAGGCTGGTCGAACCGACTCCGTCGTTGATGTTGGTGCCGTTGGGCTGAACCCCGATCGCCACCACCTCTGCGCCCAGTTCCCATAGCGCCGAGGGGGCGACCTGATAGGCCGCGCCATTCGCGCAATCGACCACGATCTTCAGCCCGTCGAGCCGCACCGTATCGGGCAACGACGCCTTGACCGCGTGGATATAGCGCCCGCGCGCATCGTCCACTCGGCGTGCCCGCCCGATGTCCCTGGCGTCGGCCAGCGCAATCTCGCTCCCCAGCAGCTTCTCGATCCCCGCCTCGGCATCGTCCGACAGCTTGTAGCCATCGGGGCCGAACAGCTTGATGCCGTTGTCCTCGTAAGGGTTGTGGCTGGCCGAGATCATCACGCCGAGGTCGGCGCGCATCTCGCGCGTCAGCATCGCGATCGCCGGGGTGGGCAGCGGCCCGGTCATGATCACGTCCATGCCCACGCTGGTGAACCCCGCGACCAGCGCATTTTCCATCATATAGCCCGAAAGCCGCGTATCCTTGCCGATCACCACGCGATGGCGGTGCGCGCCGCGCAAGAACCAGGTGCCCGCCGCCTGGCCGACCTTCATCGCGGTGGCGGCGGTCATCGTCCCGGCGTTGGTGCGCCCGCGGATGCCGTCGGTGCCGAACAACCTGGCTGTCATAT
>JANMQW010000240.1:0-1725 GCA_031370725.1 Novosphingobium sp. | reverse complement strand
GACGTGACCGCGCCCGAGCGGCCCTCGATCTTCATGAAGTACACCGCCGACGGCCAGCTCAATGACGCCGAGGACGTGATCGTCGGGTCGACCAACGCCAGCCCGTTTGCCTACGTCGCCGATGGCCGCAACGGGATGAAGGTGATCCAGCTGGCCAGCTTTGCCAACCAGCCCAACCTCTATGGCTTTGCGCCTGAACCCAAGCCCGAGCTGATCGCCTGGACGAAAACGCCCAGCCCGGCGCTGGCAATGTCCAAGGGGCTCGACCGTGATCGCGGGGTCGACGAGACCGGCGGGCAGATGGCAGTGTTCGGCCGCCTCGGCTCGCGCCCGTTCACTCGACCCGAAATGGAAACGCTGTTCCTCAACAGCCGCCGCACGCCGTACAAGGTCAGCAACACGGTCGACATGGGGCTGTGGGTCGGAGCCAAGGCCCCGCCAATGCTCGCCAAGGGTAAAAGCAAGGGCGACGTCGCGCAGCCGATGAAATAGTCCTGCGCGAATGACGCTTACCCGGATCGACCACGTCCAGCTCGCGATGCCGCCCGGTGGCGAGAATGCCGCGCGCGGGTTTTACCGCGATCTGCTGGGGATGGACGAGGAAGCCAAACCCGAGGATCTGGCCGCGCGGGGCGGCTGCTGGTTTCGCAGCGGCACGGTGCGCGTGCATCTGGGGGTGGAGGCCGGTTTCCGCCCCGCGCACAAGGCCCATCCGGCGTTGCGGGTGACAGGGTTAGAGGCGCTCGTGACGGTCCTGCGCGAGGCAGGTTGCGCGGTGCGCGAGGAAGGCGACTTCGAGGGGTCGGCGCGGGTTTATGTCGATGATCCGTTCGGCAACCGGCTGGAATTGATCGCAGACTGAGTCTCAATCTTCGTCGAGCAACAATACCTCGCACTCCACTTCCAAGCTCGGCCGGGGCAGCAGCATATGGCGCACCGCGACAATCGCGGCGTCGGCTACCAGCCGCCTGGGGATTGCGAATTCGTGATCGGGCAGCGCAGCGATGAGGCGTTCTCCTGCGGTCACCGCCTCGTCGCCATCAAAGCGCAGCGTTAGAGTGTGGCGGGTGCCGGAAAAGGTGATGCTGGCCCAGACCCGCTCTTCGTGGCGCAGGACTGTGGCGTGGCCATCAGCGAGATCGTGCAGCGCGCCGAGCAAGCGGTTAGCGGGATCGCGGCGGGCCTTGCGCGGGGCGATCGGGGCGGGGCTGGGATCACATTGCATGGCGGCTCTCCACGAAAGTGTTCATGAAATGTTCCAGCCGCAATCTCAGTCCTTTGCGCGGCTCGCGGCCATTGCGCAGGTCGAATACCAGGCGTGGATCGGCTGCGGCGAGTCGCCCGAACGTTGTCGCGGCAAGGCCGGTGCGGCGCAGGAAACGCTCGATTTCGCGGATAAGCATCGGTCGTTGAACTCCCCCGTTGGTGCGATCCGCGAATCGGAATAATCCTTAATTCAACATACAAATCCTACTTGTCTAGGAAAATTCCTTCATGTAGGAGGAGATTCGTGATTGCCGCCGATTCCCAAACTCGTTTGATGGAACTGGTCGAAGCCCAGGGCGTCAGCTTGTCCGGGCTGTCGGCGCTGCTCGGGCGCAACCCCAGCTATCTTCAGCAGTTTGTCCGCAAGGGCAGCCCGCGCAAACTTGAGGAAGGCGACCGCCGCACCCTCGCGCGGTTTTTTGGGGTGGACGAGATTGAACTCGGCGGTGCGGGCGAGGG
>JANMQW010000237.1:0-8661 GCA_031370725.1 Novosphingobium sp. | reverse complement strand
TGCCGCGGGCATAACGCCCCGCAGCCTGATCCCACCAGGTGTGCGCATCGCCGAAAATCCTGATCCCCGAGACCTGGCGGGCATAGGGCACGCATTGCAGGTAAGGCAGGTCGCTGGCGGCATCGCCTTCGATCGAGAAGTCGTCGGACGGCGAGGCGAGCGCGGCGCTGGCGCCAGTCAGCGCGAGTGCAACGGTGACGAGTGCGGTCCATCCCCTCATGGTTCGCAAGGTGCAGCGATAGGGTTAGTACCGGCCTTACGGTTATGGTTACCGCCGCGTTAGGGATTGCCATGCCCGCCGCCAGCCGCCACGGACCGGCGTACCATGCTCCCCCAAGTCATCATCATCGGCCGCCCAAACGTCGGCAAGTCCACCATCTGGAACCGGCTGGTCGGCAAAAAGCTCGCGCTGGTCGACGATCAGCCCGGGGTGACCCGCGACCGCCGCTATGGCGAGGCGCACCTGACGGGCATCGATTTCACCATCGTCGATACCGCCGGATGGGAGGACGAGGCCGCCGAAACGCTGCCCGGGCGGATGCGCGCGCAGACCGAAGTGTCGCTGGTCGGGGCTGACGTGGCGCTGTTCGTGATCGATGCGCGTGCCGGACTGACCCCGCTGGACGAAGAGATCGCTCGCTATCTGCGCCAGTCGGCGGTGCCAGTGGTGCTGGTCGCCAACAAGGCCGAGGGGCGCTCGGGCGACCATGGGCTGTACGAATCGTTCGCGCTGGGGTTTGGCGACCCGGTGCCGTTCTCGGCCGAGCATGGCGAGGGGCTGGGCGATCTGTTCGACGCGCTGCTGCCGCTGATCGGCGATGCGCCCAAGGAGGAGGTCGAGGACGACAACGACGGCGAATACGATCCGCAGTCGATCCTCAAGCTGGCGATCGTCGGCCGCCCCAACGCGGGTAAATCGACGCTGATCAACCGCATCCTCGGCGAAAACCGCCTGCTGGTCGGACCCGAGGCGGGGATAACGCGCGATTCGATCGCGGTCGACTGGTCGTGGACCGATCCCAAATCGCAGGATGTTCGCCCGGTGCGGCTGATCGACACTGCGGGGATGCGCAAAAAGGCGCAGGTGATCGACAAGCTGGAAAAAATGGCGGTCGCCGACGCGCGGCACGCGGTCGATTTCGCCGAAGTGGTGGTGCTGCTGCTCGATGCCACCAGGGGCCTCGAGCATCAGGACCTCAAGATCGCCAGCCTGGTGCTTGAAGAAGGCCGCGCGCTGATCGTGGCGATCAACAAGTGGGACATCGCCGAAGATCCCAGCGGCTTGTTCAACGGCATCCGCTTCGCGCTCGACGAGGGGCTGGCGCAAGTCAAAGGCCTGCCCGTGCTCAGCGTTTCGGCGATCACCGGCAAGGGTCTCGACGACCTGATCCGCGCCGCCTTCACGATTCGGGATGCGTGGTCGAAGCGGGTTACGACCGGTCAGCTCAACCGCTGGTTTGACCGCGCGCTGGAAGCCAACCCGCCACCCGCGCCGGGCGGCCGCCGCATCAAGTTGCGCTACATCACCCAGGCCAAGACCCGCCCGCCGGGGTTCATCCTGTTCGGCACCCGGCTCGATCAACTGCCGATGAGCTACCAACGCTATCTGGTGAACGGCATCCGCCGCGAGCTGGGGTTCGAGGCGGTGCCGGTGCGGCTGACGTTGAGGAGCGCGAAAAACCCGTTCGACACCAAAGATTAAGCGCCAAAAAGGCGAGGCGGACGCTCAGCTCGCTTCGGCCGCCTTGCTCTGCAGCTGGATGTAGTTTTCCAAGCCCATTCGCTGGATCATTTCGAACTGGGTTTCCAGAATATCGACATGCTCTTCCTCGTTGGCGAGGATGCTTTCGAACAGATCACGGCTGACGAAATCGCGGACGCTTTCGGCGTGGGCAATGCCATCCTTGAGCAGCGGGATTGCCTCCATCTCGAGCGCAAGGTCGGCGCGCAGGATCTCTTCGACGGTCTCGCCGATCTTGAGTCGGCCGATGGCCTGGAAGTTGGGCAGGCCATCGAGAAACAGGATCCGATCGGCCAGCCGGTCGGCGTGCTTCATCTCGTCGATCGATTCGTGGCGCTCGAAGTCGGCGAGTTTGTGGACGCCCCAGTGGTGGAGAATGCGGTAGTGCAGCCAATACTGGTTGACCGCGGTCAGCTCGTTGGTCAGCGCCTGATTGAGGTACTCGATGATCTTGGAATCGCCTTGCATCGCTGCCTCCTGTTACCGTCCGGGTTGGGTGATAAGCCGTGCCCTTGGGGGCGGCAAGTCAGGCGGGGCAGCAGGCCAGTGCGCGCTCGTCGGCAACGATATCGGCAGCCTCGTCGAGGCACTGGCGGCACTGCGGGGTGCGGCCAAGCCGGGCGTAAAGGCCCTCGGCACCATCGCGGCAGCAGCGTGCAGCAGCGCGCAGGTCTTTTTCACGGATCGCATTGCAGATGCAGACGTACATGCGCGCTGGGCCTTTCGTTAGGACCACCACTACTGCGAATCACTTTCAATAGCAACACCGCGTCTCATCGGCGCAATCTGTCCATAGGTCAGCGAGCGCCACAGCCATTCGAGCGGGCCAAACCGGAACCGCGCCAGCCACGGCTTGCTCCACCCCAGCATCAGCACCCAGCCGAGCAGCACGAAGCCCATCAGCTCGAACCGGCCCACGCTGGCAAACCAGCCCAGACCCCAGCCGTGAAAAATGAAGGTCATGACGAGCGAAGTCGCGATGTAGTTGGAAAACGCCATCCGCCCGCAGGCGACCAGACGTTGGCCCAGCGCCGACGGCGCGAACCGCCGCGCCAGCAGCACGGCGAGCGCCGCATAGCCGATCGTGCTGGCCAAACGCCCGATGGCGGCGGGGCCCAGCCAGACAAACAGCGTAAGCGGCAGCGCAAACTGCTCGCGCCACAGCCACCACGCCAGCGGCAGGGTCAGCGCCAGGCCTGCGCCGATCCCCCACGTTGCCCAGCGCCGCAAGCGCTCCGCGTCCCACATTCCTGCAAACAGGTCCGCTTTGAATAAAGCCATCCCGATCAGCATCAGCGGGATAGTCTCGAACCAGCTCATCGCAACGGTGGTTAGCGGGTCGGTCCAGGCATTGCGGATCATGTGCGCGACTTGATCCGGCCAGGATGCAAGCGTGGCGACAACCTCGGCGCGCGCCTCCGCGTCGTAACGATCGAACATCGCCGCGGCGGGCTCGCTGCCAAAGTTGGGCAGCCCCAGCCAGTGCGCCGCGCCGAACGCGGTCAGCGAACCCAGCGTGAAGATGCCCAACGCGTAGATCGACAGCGCAGCAACCATCAGCTGGCGCGGCTGCCACTGTCGCATCGCCAACGCGACAAACCCGCACATCGCATACAGGAACAGGATATCGCCCCACCACAGCAGGAAGAAGTGGGCGAGGCCGAACAGCGCCAGCCAGCCCAGCCGTCGCCGCTGGAGCGCCGCCCCATCGCGGCCCGCCGCATCAGCCCGATCTACGAACAGCAGCATGCTCGCCCCGAACAGCAGCGAGAACAGTCCACGAAACTTGCCGTCGGCGACCACGAACAGCGCGAGCCAGGTCCAGTCGTCGGCATCGCTGATCGGCGCAGTCGGCGCGCGCGGACTGACGTAAACGATCTCTGGCCACGCAAAGCCCGTGATGTTGAGCAGGAGAATCCCCAGGATCGCGATCCCGCGCACGAAATCGAGCGCGACGAGGCGGCCTTCGCGTCCGTCCTGGGTCAGGTTCCTAGCCCCCCACCGGGATGCAACCCGCCACACCCACCTTGGCGCACGCCGCCTGCGCGTCGGCGCGCGACGCAAAGGGGCCGGCCTGGAGTCTGGTCAGCTTGCCCGCGGGAACGTAGAACGCCTGGCGCCCGTCAAGCACAAGGTTGCTTTTCAGGTTGGCCCACATTGCCTGGGCATTGCCCGCGACGCCGAACGCGCCAAGCTGGATGCGCCAACCGCCGCTGGCCGGAGCGGCTGCAACCGGCACCACGGGCCGCGGCATTGCGATCGCGAATTTGGCGGGAGCGGGCATTTTGCCAAGATCAGCGAGGGCCTTGGCCGGGGGTGGAGCGACTCGGACCGGTGAAGCGACCGCCACCGGGTTGGCGTAATCGGCGCCCGCGGTAACCCGATCAGGCCGGGGCGCAGCGACCGGGCTGAGCGGGGCTTTGCTCCCCAGTCCCAGCGAGGCCATCTGCGCCGTGCGTTGCGCGCCCGCCTTGGCTTCGAGTTCGGCGGCCAGCGCAACCCCCTCCTGGCGCTGGTCGAGTGGCAGGGTCTGGTCCATCGACGCCAGCGTGGACTTGGCAACATCCAGCCCCGCAGCCGCAGCGCGGGTCATCAGCGCATAGGCGCGGATCGGGTCTTTTGGCACCAGGTCGCCGTTGTAGTGGGCCACTGCCAGCACATATTGCGCGCGCGGCTCGCCCCGTTCCGCTGAAGGCACCAGCCAGGCCATCGCCGCCTCGCGCCGCCCGGTCTGGAATAGCAGCAGACCATACGTGTCCGCCGCCTGGAGGTGACCCTGTTGAGCCGCCTTGAGGTAGAGTTCTTCGGCACGCTTGAGATCGGGGGAAACGCCCTTCCCCAGCTTGTAGGCTTGGGCGAGATTGAACTGGGCGTCGGCATCGCCCGCCGCCGCGGGTTTCTGCCATTCGGTCACCGCGCGCGGAAAGTCGCCGCGCGACCACGCATCGACCCCGTCCTTGACGCTGGCCTGCGCGGGTAACGCGGGCAGGATCGCCAGCACCGCAGCCGCCGCCGCCAATCGCATGCTCATTGACTGCCGCCGCACCATCGTCGTCTCCCCATCCGGCCCTTCGCCTTCACGATGGCATAGTAAACTTGCCGTTAGCAAAGCCTTATCTCGGCGCCGTGGCCAGTGGCACGCAAGAAGTGCCTCGCCTCTTAACCCAAAATTAGGGGTGATCCCCGATACCGACCTCCAAAGGACCGAATGGCATCTAGGGGGTTTTACGTTGCGCGTTCTGGCATTGGCATCACAGAAGGGGGGATCGGGCAAGACAACCTTGTCCGGGCACCTCGCCGTCGAGGCCCAGCGCGCAGGCGCTGGTCCCGTAGTCCTCATCGACATCGATCCGCAGGGCAGCCTTGCCGATTGGTGGAATGAGCGCGAGGCAGAGTTTCCCGCGTTTGCGCAGACCACCGTGGCGCGCCTGGCCGGAGACCTCGCGGTCCTGCGCCAGCAGGGCTTCCGTCTGGCGGTCATCGATACGCCTCCTGCGATCACCATGGCGATCCAGAGCGTGATCGCGGTGGCCGAACTGATTGTAGTGCCTACGCGCCCCAGCCCGCACGATCTGCGCGCCGTCGGAGCCACCGTTGATTTGTGCGAACGCGCCGGCAAGCCGTTACTGTTCGTGGTCAACGGCGCCACCCCCAAGGCCAAGATCACCTCCGAAGCCGCGGTCGCTCTGTCGCAGCACGGCACAGTCGCCCCGGTCACGCTGCACCACCGCACCGATTTTGCCGCCTCGATGATCGATGGCCGCACTGTGATGGAAGTCGATCCCAAGGGCCGTTCGGCGCAGGAAGTCGTGGCGCTGTGGCAGTATATCTCGGATCGTCTGGAAAAGAATTTCCGCCGCACCGTGTTTGCAGCACCTGCATCGGTGACGATGCTACCCGGGGTCAGCCGGCCGCAGGGCGGCTTCGGTCGCCGCGTCGCCGGTTCCTGACGGGGCGCGGTTCGATGAGCGAATCCAAGCCTTTCGCGTCGCTGTCGCCGACGCTGCTGGCGCGCAAGGGCGCGGCCAAGCCTGCAATGCGGCCCCAATGGCAGCCGCTTAACCCCTATTCGAATGAAGGTCCGCTTCCGCCTACGGGCGAGGAGCTCGAGGATCTCGGCTGGAACGACATGGGCGAGACGGATGAGACCGAATCGACCGTGGTTCCGTTCGGCGCACCCGACGAACAGCTTCAGCAGCCGCCCCTGACCGGGGGTGTGCCCGCGGTGGTCCGCCAGCAGGATGCACTGGCCGATCATGTCGCGAGCGATCGGGTTCATGAGCGCCAGCATCCTGAACCTTCGCCGTTGATCCCGCTCGCAGCGCATCGTTACGCCCGCGGGGTCGCGGTAAACGCAGCCGCTGCAGAGCGCCACTCGGCGCTGGCCGCCGGACGCCGCGCCGCCTTCACCTTGCGGGTCGACGAAGCCCGCCACCTCAAGCTGCGCCTTGCCTGCACGATGCAGGGGCGCAGTGCGCAACAGCTCGTCACCCAGGCGCTCGACCGCCTGCTTAGCGAACTGCCCGAACTCGACGATCTGGCCAAGCGCGTCCGGCGCCGCTGACAACTCTGAACGACCATACCTCCGGGAGGACAACATTATGACCGGGACTCGCACCACGATCCTCAAACTCACTTCGACCGTTGCCATCGCCACCGCGCTGATCAGCGGGTGTGCTTCGGATGGCAGCGCGCGGCCTTCGGGCTACGCCGCCAAGCCACTGAAGGGCGAAGGCAACAAGGCTGTGGCTAAGGCTGAGCGTGCGGTGCAGGCGTCGCCGCGCGATGCGGCAGCGCGCGCTGCGCTGGGCTCGGCCTATCTGGCCGCCGGGCGGTTTGCCTCGGCAGCACAATCATTCGACGATGCGCTCAACCTGGGCGACGAAACCGCCGCGACCGTGCTTGGGCTGGCGCTGGCTGAAACGGCCAGGGGCAACAACGCCGCAGCAGTCGAGTTGCTCCATGACTGGCGCGATGCGATTCCTGCGGGCGATCTCGGGCTCGCCTATGCGTTGGCCGGCGAAACCGCGCGCGGCGTGCAGGTGCTGACCGGCGCGGTTCGCGATGGCGACGCCAGCGCCAAGACCCGCCAGAACCTGGCCTATGCGTATGCGCTCGACGGGCACTGGCGCGAAGCACGGGTGATGGTTGCACAAGATGTGCCCGCCGATCAGGTCGATGTGCGGATGCGTGAATGGCTGTCGATGAACCGTCCCGAATACGTCTCCACCCGCGTGGCGCATTTGTTGGGAGTGACCCCCGCCGCCGATTCCGGCCAGCCGCAGGCTCTGGCGCTCGCCAATTTCCCAGGCAGCGGCGAACTTGCCGCCCAGGCCCAGGTCCAGACTGTGAACCAGCCCGTGGCTGCGGCCGAACCCATCGCTCCCGAGCCCGCACCGATGGTTCAGATGCCGGTTGTGCAGGCCCAGGCAGAACTTCCCGCGATGGCCGCTCCTATGGCCGCGCCAGTCGCGCAGCCGATCACCCTGGCCGCGCTCGATCGCGCACCCGCGGGGGTCGCCAACGATGCGCCATCGTTCGCCACGATTTCGGCGCCAACGCGCTCGGCAGGGTCGGTCCAGCCGCGAATCGTCGGCAAGACCATGCGGACCAGGTTCGTCAGCGAACCGCGCAACCTCGCCCAGCCGGGAAAAGGCAAGGGCCTGTCGGCCATCACTGCGATCGCTAATGCAGTCTCAGGCGGTTCGCACTGGCTCCAGCTCGGGTCCTACACCAATCCCGCGATCGCCAAGGATGGCTGGGGCAAGTTCACCCGCCGCACCCCCGCGCTCAAGGGTTACAAGGCGGTGACCACCACCGCGACGGTCAACAACGTGCCCGTTTGGCGCATCGCCGCGACCGGCTTCGGCAGCTATGCCGATGCCTCGAAGATGTGCGCCAGGGTCAAGTCACGCGGCGGTGCCTGCCTCGTCAAGCGCGCCGAAATACAGGGTGCTGGCTCGGTAATGCGGGGTCTACGGCGCTAGTTTTCCGGCTCATGCCGGTTCGGCACCACAGCAAAAAAGCTCTAGCCTACTGCCGCACCGCCCTTGAACAGGGCGGTGACGCGACCCTCCACCGGGCGCTTGTCGAAGGGGGTGTTGCCTGCGGCAGCGGCCATCTTGTTCGAATCGACCACCCACGGCCGCACCGGGTCGACGATCGCGAGATCGGCCTCGGTGCCCACGCGCAGTTCGCCCGCGTTCACCCCCAGCAACCGCGCCGGATTGGCGGCCAGCAGCGCAAAGGCGCGGGCGAGATCGATCACCCCATCGCGCACCAGCGTCAGCGTCAGCGACAGCAGAGTCTCGGCCCCCGCCATGCCGGGCGCGGCATCGGCGAACGGCAGGCGCTTGTCTTCGGGGCCGCGCGGATCGTGGCCCGAGGCGACAACATCAATCGTGCCGTCCGCCAGCGAGGCGAGCACCGCCTGACGATCCGCCTCGCAGCGCAGCGGCGGCGAGAAGCGGGCGAAAGTTCGAAAATCGGCGAGTTCGAGGTCCGACAGCATGAAATGCGCCGGAGTCACCCCCGCAGTCACCGCCACCCCCCGCGCCTTGGCGGCGCGAACCAGCGCCAGCCCTCCCGCAGTGGTGACCTGGCGGATATGCAGCCGCGCTCCGGCCAGTTCGGCCAGCGCAATGTCGCGCGCTACCGCCAGCGCCTCGGCTGCTGAGGGTGCAGCAGGCAGCCCCAGCCGGGTCGCCATCTCGCCCGCAGTTGCAACCGCCTCACCGGATAATCCCGAGTCCTCGGCGTGAGTCACCACCACCAGATCCAGCATCGCGGCATAGCGCAGCAGCCGCAGCATCACCCCGCTGTCGGCCACCCACTTGCGCCCGGTCGCGACCGCCCTGGCCCCAGCCTCGCGCATCAGCGCCAGCTCGGCCAGCTCGCGACCGTCCAGCCCGCGGGTCGCC
>JANMQW010000379.1:0-2843 GCA_031370725.1 Novosphingobium sp. | reverse complement strand
GAGTACCTTGCGGTGCAGGCCCGCACCAACAAATTGAAAGGCCCGATCCTGTGTCTCGTCGGCCCTCCGGGCGTGGGCAAGACCAGCCTGGGCAAGTCGATCGCCAAGGCGACGGGCCGCGAATTCATCCGCCAGTCGCTCGGCGGCGTGCGCGACGAAGCCGAGATTCGCGGCCACCGTAGGACGTATATCGGCTCGCTGCCGGGCAAGGTGCTCACCAATCTGCGCAAGGCGGGGACCAGCAACCCGCTGTTCCTGCTCGACGAGATCGACAAGCTTGGCCAGGATTTCCGGGGCGATCCGGCTTCGGCGCTGCTTGAAGTGCTCGATCCCGAACAGAACTCGAAGTTCCAGGATCATTATCTCGAACTGGATTTCGACCTCAGCGACGTAATGTTCGTGACCACCGCGAACAGCCTCAATCTGCCCCAGGCGCTGCTCGACCGGATGGAGATCATCCGCCTCGAAGGCTACACCGAGGACGAAAAGGTTGAGATCGCGACGCGCCACCTGCTCGACAAGCAGATCGAGGCTCACGGGCTCAAGGAGGGAGAGTTCACCCTGACCCCCGAAGCCTTGCGCGACCTGATCCGCTATTACACCCGCGAAGCCGGGGTCCGCACGCTCGAACGCGAAATGGCGCGGCTGATGCGCAAAAGCCTGCGCAAGATCCTTGAGGGCAAGGAAACTTCGGTCACGATAACGGCGGAAAACCTCGGCGACTATGCCGGGGTGCGCAAGTTCCGCCACGGCATGTCCGAGGACGAGCCCGAAGTCGGCGCGGTGACGGGCCTGGCCTGGACCGAAGTGGGCGGCGAATTGCTGACCATCGAAGCGGTCATGGTTCCGGGGAAAGGCATGGCGCGGACCACGGGCAAGCTGGGCGAAGTGATGAACGAGAGCATCCAGGCCGCCTTCAGTTTCGTCAAGGCGCGGGCCCCGGCCTATGGCATCAAGCCTTCGCTGATCGCGCGCAAGGATATTCACATCCACTTGCCCGAAGGCGCGGTGCCCAAGGACGGACCGAGCGCAGGCATCGGCATGGTCACCTCGATCGTCTCGACGCTGACCGGGATCGCGGTGCGTTCCGACGTGGCGATGACTGGCGAGGTGACGCTGCGCGGGCGCGTGCTGCCGATTGGCGGATTGAAGGAAAAGCTGCTCGCCGCCTTGCGTGGCGGCGTAAAGACGGTGCTGATCCCTGAGGAGAACCGCAAGGACCTGGCTGAAATCCCGGCGAACATCACTGACGGTCTGGAAATCATCCCCGTCAGCCACGTCGATGAGGTTTTGGCGCGCGCGCTGACCGCACCGCTGGTGGCTATCGATTGGACCGAGCAGGACGATATTGCCAGCCAGCCAGCGTCCGTCAATCCCGGAGCGACGGCGACTGCGCATTGAGGGTTGGTACAATGCTGCATCGCAGCGAATCAGGGGTCTGGCGGTGGTCGTGCGGGCGACTTGCCGCCCCACCCTCGCGATTAATCGTCGATTCGTCGCAATTGGCACCTAATCGGGGATAATCCGCCAGTTTTTGCCCCAATAGGCTTTGACAGCCGTCGCGGCATCGGCTCAATTCCGCGCCATCCTGCCGCGGCAATTATGCCGAGTTTTTCTCAACCAACCTCCAGGGGGTTTCGAATGAACAAGAATGATCTGATCAGTGCGGTCGCCGAATCGAGCGGGCTCACCAAGGGTGACGCGATGAAATCGGTGGAAGCCGTCTTCGAAGCGATTTCGGGTGCTCTGAAGAGCGGCGACGAAGTTCGTCTGGTCGGCTTCGGCACCTTCTCGGTCGCCAAGCGCAAGGCCTCAACCGGTCGTAACCCGCGCACCGGTGAGCCGATGACGATCAAGGCTTCCACCCAGCCCAAGTTCAAGGCCGGCAAGGGCCTTAAGGACGCGGTCAACTAAATAGATCGATGGTCTGGTGGCCCTCGCGGGTTGCCAACAGCTGCGCCGCGCTCACCCCCGGGTCGAGCGCGGCGTTTGCGTTTGGGGGGAAGCTTACCGCCCCAGCCGGATCAACGCGGTCGGCGCCGCCGCCGTGCGCGGGGAGACCTTCCATGCCAGCCGCCGCATTCCGGCAGCGCCCGGTTGCGGGCCGTCGTCGGTGTTGTTGGCGAGGATCTCGCCGTCGGTGACGATCGCAAACATCCCATCGAGCGCGGGCATGCCCTGGGGCGTTGGCTTTCCCCCGCCTATGCCTTGCAGCATCGCGCCCACCGGGCCGCCGCTGGCGCTGGCCGAAAACGCGGGCGCATCGACCCGTACCGAGCCGTCGGCGCGGCGGTAGATCGCGACGAACGGGACAGGCACCGGCATCCGTTCGAGCGAGGGGAAGCTGAAATCGTGGTCGAGCCGCCCGGCGATGGCGAAATCGACCACGTACTTGCCGTCGCCGACATATTGCACCGAGCGCCACCCGGCCTGTTTGCGCATCCGCTCGGCCAGTTCCTCGGCGGCGCGCGGATCGGACGGATCGATCCCGCCGAGGATCTGGCGCATCGTCTCGGCGTCCTGCTTTTTCTTGGCCTTGCCCGCTTCCTGCCCGGTTTCCCAGTTGGAGCGCTGCGCAGACAACTCGTCCGCGCTGCACTTGCGCTCTTCGCGGTCCAGTTGGTCGTAGCACGGTTCCGGCTCGAACTTGGCGTCCCCGCCCATTTCGTCCTGCGCCATCTTGCTCAGCGCAAGGACGTGAATGTCGCCCTGGTAGGAAAACGCGAAAGTGCCATCGCGCCGCACGGTGAGTTCGGACGCGAACTTGCCGGGAAGCAGGAAGCATCCGGCGGCGAGCAGGCAGAACGCGACGACGCCGACAGCTTTGGCGCGGATCCAATTGG
>JANMQW010000036.1:0-8673 GCA_031370725.1 Novosphingobium sp. | reverse complement strand
GACGAACGCCCGACGTTGTTCATCGCCTATACGGTTAAGGGCTACGGACTGCCGCTGGCCGGTCACAAGGACAACCACTCGGGGATGATGAACCCGGCCCAGATCGACCTGCTGCGGACCAGCATGGGCATCGCGGTGGGGCGCGAGTGGGAGCCGTATGGCGGTCTCGGCGACAACCAGGCGGCCAGGCTCAAGGCGTTTGTTGACGCCAGCGTCCTGGCGGCCAAGCCGGGTGAGCCGATCGCTCCCGCCGTTTCCGTGCCCGCACGCCTGCCCGTTCCGCGCGGCGAGGGGCAATCGACGCAGGCCGCGTTCGGCAATATCCTGCTCGACCTCGCCAAATCGAACGAGCCGCTGGCCGACCGCATTGTCACCACCGCACCCGACGTCACCCAGACCACCAACCTGGGCGCATTCGTCAACCAGCGCGGATTGTTCCGCCGTTCGGAAGTGGCGGATGCCTTCCGTGCCGCGAAAGTTCCCTCAGCCCAGAAATGGGCGGCGACCGCGGCGGGCCAGCATATCGAACTGGGTATCGCCGAAAACAATTTCTTCCTGATGCTGACGTCGCTGGGGCTGGCCGCGCCGCATTTCGGCACCCGGCTGATCCCGGTCGGAACGGTCTATGATCCGTTCATTGCGCGCGGCCTCGATGCGCTCAACTATGGCTGCTACAGCGATGCGCGGTTCCTGCTGGTCGGCACGCCGTCGGGCCTGACGCTCGGGCCAGAGGGCGGCGCGCACCAATCGATCAACACCCCGCTGATTGGGATGGGCCAGCCCAACCTTTCATACTTCGAACCGGCCTGGGCCGACGAGGTCGCGTTGATGATGCGCTGGGCGTTCGAATATCTCCAGCAACCTGATGGCAGTTCGGTCTACCTGCGCCTGAGCACCCGCGTGATCCCGCAGATCGAACGAGCAGATGGCGATTGGGAAGCCGACGCGCTCAAGGGCGCCTACTGGCTGCGCAGGCCTGCCGTGGGGGCTCAGGCTGCCATCGCTTTTACCGGCGCGGTCGCACCCGAAGTGCTGGCCGCGTGGCAGGACCTGCTCGATGATATTCCAGGGCTTGGCCTACTCAACGTGACCTCGCCCGACCTGCTCCACCGTGATTGGTCGAGCCATGGCGCGGCGCTCTGGACCGGCAACAGAGCTGCTCCCAGCCACATCGCGGAACTGCTTGCCGTGCTTTCGCCCGACGCCGGGCTGGTGACCGTCATTGATGGATCGCCGGGCGCACTGTCATGGCTGGGCGGAGTCAGGGGGATGCGGGTCAGTCCGCTCGGGGTCGATCGCTTCGGTCAGTCGGGTGATCTGCTCGATCTCTATCGCACCTACCGGCTGGATGCCGAAGCTATCCACGATGCGGCGGCGCAGTTGTTTCTGTGAGATCGTTCGCCTGGAACGGCGCGCTTATTTGAACACGACGGTGCGGCTGCCGTTGCGCATCACCCGGTGCTCGATGTGCAGCTTGACCGCGCGGGCCAGCACCCGGCTTTCGGTGTCCTGCCCCTGAAGGATCAAATCGTCGACCGTGTCGGCATGATCGACGACCGAGACGTCCTGGGTGATGATCGGACCTTCGTCGAGATCGGCGGTGACATAATGCGCGGTCGCGCCGACCATTTTGACGCCGCGCTCATAAGCCCGGTGATAGGGCTTGGCGCCCTTGAAGCCGGGCAGGAAGCTGTGGTGGATGTTGATCACCCGGCCATCGAGCTTGCGGCATAGCTGGTCCGACAGCACCTGCATGTACCGCGCCAGAATGATCAGATCGACCTGCTGCTTTTCTGCCAAGGCCAGCATCCGCGCTTCCTGCTCGATTTTGTTTTCGGGTGTGATCGGCAAGTGGAAGAAGGGCACGCCCTCGTGCTCTGCACGGCGCTGCCAGGTGGTGTGGTTGGAGACGATGCAGACAACCTCCATCGGCAGGCGTCCGGTCGAGGTGCGATAGAGCAGATCGTTGAGGCAGTGACCGCCCTGGCTGACCATCACCATCGCCCGCAGTTTCTGACGCAAGTCGTGGAGCTGCCAGTCGAGCCGGAGTTCCGCGGCAACCGGCGCGAACGCTATGGTAAACTGCTCTGCGGTCATTGCTACGGGGGTGGCGAAGGCTACCCGCATGAAAAACCGACCGGTCTGATCATCGCCGAACTGGGCGCTTTCGGTAATGTTGCAGTCCTGGCTGGCGATCGAATTGGCAACCGCTGCGACGATCCCCTTGCGGTCTTCGGCTGCGATCAACAGCACGAAATCGGCGCTTTTTAGCATTGCAAATCCCAACCCTGCCGTGATGGCAAACCGCGCTAACCGCGCGTGGCAAGCCAATCCATCAACGCCGATCTAGATTAGGCATTCTGATTGCAACATGTAGATGATGTGATCGATGCGCGAATAAATTTTACCGGTCAGGAAAATTTGCTTAGTTGCCGCTGCATGACTGAGGGGTCAGTCTGCAACGATCAGAGCTTTCAAAAATGAAGGCCGTCAACAGGGCGAGGGACTTCAGATCAAGAAGGCCTTCAATGGGGAGTGGGAACGTGAAATCTAGCTGGAAATTGTCGACCGCGCTGATTGCTGTGGCCATGATGGGCGCCGGCAGTGCGCCTGCGCTGGCGCAGGAAGCCGATACGGCTGCGAAAACAGATGACGGCAGAATCCCCGACATCATCGTGACCGCAACCCGGCGCGAAGAGAATCTGAATGCGATCCCGGTCGCGATTCAGGCTTTATCGGGTGATTCGCTTGCCGATCTCAACGTCACCAACTTTGACAAGCTGATTGAATTCCTGCCCAACGTTCAGGCTGCCTCGCAGGGGCCGGGCACGTCGTCGATCTATATTCGCGGCCTTTCGACGGACACGCCGGGCCTTCAGATCGTCGGTACGGCTGGCGCGGCACCGAACGTCGCGCTGTATCTCAACGATGCGCCCGCCGCGTCGCCGGGCCGCAATCTTGATGTGTACGCCGCCGATCTCCAACGCGTCGAAGTTCTCGCCGGGCCGCAAGGCACACTGTTCGGCGCAAGCTCGATGGGTGGCGCGGTTCGCTACATCACGAACAAGCCCGACCTGAAGGAATTCCACGCCGGGTTCACCGGCTCGTATGCAACGACCAAGGGCGGCAAGGATAGCGTCGCCGGTCAGGCCTTTATCAACATCCCGGTCATCGAAGATCGGGTCGCGGTGCGCATGGTGGTCTACAACGATCAGCAGGGCGGCTATATCGACAACGTTGCCGGCACGTACCAGATTCCATTCAACGGGCATGTCGGCGAGCCAGGCAGATTGCCTGAAGGCAACCCGCTGCTGGTTCGGCGCGCGCTGGAATCGTGCACCGGCGTCGTCAACTGCACGGGCAGCACGTATCGGGCGCCCACTCGTCAATCGATCAACAACGACCGTTTCATCGAGGATAATTTCAACGATGCCTCGTATATCGGCGGCCGGATCGGGGCGACTTTCAAGTTTAGTGATGATTGGTCGATCGACCTCATGCACCTGCGCCAGCGGCTGAAAACCGACGGTGTGTTCAACTATGAGCCGGGCGTCGGCGATCTGAAGGTCACGCAGTTCAATCCGAACTCGCTGCGTGACAATGTTGATTTGTCGACGCTGACGATCAAGGGCCGACTTGGCTTCCTGGATCTCATATATTCGGGTTCTTACCTGAACCGCAACTCCGTGCAGACGGCTGACTATGCCTCGTATTCGAACATCGGCCTGTTTTTGCCGTATTACGAATGCGATCGCGGCATTTACTACACGGCAGCTTATAACGGAAACATTGGCAAGACCTGCTACACGCCCAGTAAATCCTATCGGGTTCGCGACAAGAACCAGCGTTTTACTCACGAATTTCGTGTGTCTACGCCTGCTGGCGAGCGCTTGCGCGCCACGGGTGGGGTATTCTATGATATCAATAAACTCAAGGACAACACCGACTGGTCGTATTTGCAGCAAGCGGCGGGCTTCATCTATCCGCGGCGTGCCAATCCCGCGGTCAACCCGTTTGACACTGCGGTAAAGCCACTTCAGGTCGGTTTCTTCAACGACGTGCAACGCCGCGATCGCCAGTTTGCGATTTTTGGAGAGGCAGCGTTCGACATCGTTCCCGAACGGCTGATCCTGACGCTTGGTGCGCGCTATTATAACGAGCAGGCGTCACAAAACGGGTCATCCAACACCAGTTTCGGGTTTGGATCGCGCGGTGTTTATAACGCGACGACGGGAACCTATTCGGCGGCGGCTACGCCTCCGCAGTTTTACGGAATCAGCGCAAACCTGAACACCGTGCTTAAGGATGTGTCGCCAGCGAAGTATACTGGCGTACTCAAAAAAGCCAATTTGACCTATAAATTTGGCGACCGTTCGCTGGTTTACGCTACGTATTCGGAAGGGTTCCGTCCGGGCGGATTCAATCGCAAGCCGTGCAGCATCGGAAGCGCGACCTGCCCGACTGCGGCAGACTTTGCCAGACTTGCGGTCTATGTTCCTGACAAGGTCAAGAATTATGAAATCGGTGCCAAGATTTCGCTGCTCGATCGGTCCCTGCAGCTCAATCTTGCGGCCTATCGGATCGATTGGTCGAACATCCAGATCACCTTGTTCGATCAGAACATCTCGAACCAGACATTCACAACCAACCTGGTCGATGCCCGGATCAAGGGTATCGAAGGCGACCTGACGTGGCGGGCAAGCCCCGAGCTTACGTTCAATATGGCAGGTTCTTACAACGATTCGTCTATCGAAAAGTACCGCAAGAACACCGTCGTGCTGTTGCCGCTGGGCAGTTCGCTGTCCAACAGCCCGAAATTCCAGGGTAACTTGCGCTTCCGTTACGAAAAGGAACTGGCATCGGGGCTCACGCCTTACTTCCAGGGCTCGTTCCACCACGTCGGGAAGAGCATTTCGTCGATCATCGACAATGTCAGCATCCGTTATCCGACCTTCAACGCAACGGCCGGCTATGTGGCCAGTGTGCCGGTGACCTACAATGGCGTGACGGTGAGGCCGGGCGATGTCGTGACCCCGCTGAAGGCTTCGCAGCCGCAGGCCTCGTACAACACGGTCAGCGCCGCAGTCGGGGTCAACCGGGATAACTGGGGCGTTGAGCTGTTCGTTGATAATCTGACCGATGAGCGCCCTGAATTGTACAAGAGCGGCAACGATGGCGAACTTCGGATCACCACTTCGCGGCCGCGGACGATCGGAATGCGCGTTAACTTCAAAATGTAGCCGTTCGGGTCGCCACGTCCCGATAGCGGGAAGTGCCGGGTGACTGCAGCCACAAGGCGCAAGACCGGAAGCAACCGGAGGTGATCGGAAACGGTCCCCTCCGGTTTTTTCCACCGGCGGATGATTGATCTCGCCGGGCAACGGAAATCCTTACTTCGGTGAAGATTTCGTCTACTCGTGTGCCAGATGCCAAGGCTTTACCGATGACGCAAAGCGCGATCCAGCCGACCACCAGCGAGCAATCGCTCGGTCGCGCGCGGAGCCTGCTGCAGAATGGTCAGCTTCCCGCAGCAGTGCAGCTGTGCGAAGAAATCCTGCGAGCCGAACCCGAACACCGCGATGCACTGTACACATTGGCGGTCGCACGCCGGTTCCAGCGCGATTTTGGCGGAGCACTAACGCTGGTAGATCAGCTGATCGTTCAGGATCCATCGAACGGTCAGGCCTATCAGGAACGCGGCCACTGCTTGCGTGACAAGGGGGATACCGCCGGCGCCCTGGCCGCCTATCAGGCCGCCGTGACCCACAACGCGGCTCTGGTCGGGAGCTGGAACATGCTCGCCCAGATCCATGCGGCAGCGGGTCGGACGGGGCCGGCTGAGTTCGCCGAGACGCAGCGCGATTATCTCGCCAACCTTCCGCCTGAGCTTCAGGCGGTTGCCAGCCTGATCCAGGAGGGGCGGCACCTCAAGGCTGAGAATATCTGCCGCAGCTTTCTCCAGACCAAAGGCCATCATGTCGAGGCGATGCGGATGCTGGCCGAGATCGGAACCCGTTTTAGTTCGTTCGATGAGGCCGAGTTCCTGCTCGAGTCCGCGATGGTGCTCGAGCCAGACAACGCCGGCGCGCATTTCGATTACGTAGGAGTGCTGCACAAGCGGCAGAAATTCAGCCAAGCGCTCGAGCAGGCTACACGTTTGCGCGAAAAGGAGCCCGAGAGCACCCAGATCGAAATGCTTTATGCCAACGAAAATCTCTCGGTTGGCAACTTCGACGAAGCGCTGACGGTTTATCGCGAATGCGCCGCGAAGACGCCCGATTTTCCCAATATCCACCTCACGCTCGGCCATGCGCTCAAGACTGTCGGCGAGCAGCAGCAAGCGATCGGCGCGTATAGCAGGGCCTACGCGATCCGCCCCGATTTCGGCGATGCCTATTGGAGCTTGGCCAACCTTAAAATCTACCGGTTCGACGACACCCAGATTGCCGCAATGCGAAAGCTGGAAGCGGCCCCGTCGACCCAGTTGGTCGATCGCTACGCCCTGTGTTTTGCCTTGGGCAAGGCGCTTGAGGACAATGGCGATTATGCTTCGTCGTTCACCTATTACGAGCGTGGAAACCGGCTAAAGCGCGAAGAAGTGGGCTATGACTGGCGCAAGATCACTAAGGAGATCGGCCTCCAGATCGAGCATTGCACCCCCGCACTGTTCGCGGGTCTGGCCGGATCGGGCAGCCAGGCCGCCGATCCGATCTTCATCCTGGGTCTGCCGCGCGCCGGATCGACCTTGCTCGAACAGATCCTTGCCTCGCACAGCCAGGTCGAAGGCACGATGGAGCTGCCTAATATCCTCGCGCTGGCGCACAAGCTCGATGGGCGGCGGCGGGTCGACGAAGAGGCGCGCTATCCGGCCAATCTGGGTGAGCTGACTCGCGAGGAGCTGACCGGCTTTGGTGAGGCCTACATCCGCGACACCGCGATCTACCGCAAACAGGGCACGCCCTTTTTCATCGACAAGATGCCCAACAATTTCCGCCATGTCGGGCTGATTCATCTGATCCTACCCAACGCAAAGATCATCGATGCCCGCCGCGGTGCGATGGGCTGCTGCTTCAGCGGTTTCAAACAGCTGTTCGCCGAGGGCCAGGAGTTCACTTACGGGCTGGCGGAAATTGGCCATTATTATCGCGATTACGTGGGCCTGATGGACCATTGGGACGCGATGCTGCCGGGCAAGGTGCTTCGCGTGCGCTATGAAGAGGTCGTCAGCGATCTTGAAGCGCAGGTCCGCCGCCTGCTCGATTTCTGCGGGTTGCCGTTTGAGAAGGCCTGCCTCAATTTCCACGAAACCGAACGTGCAGTCCGCACCGCCAGTTCGGAACAAGTCAGGCAACCGATTTTCAAAAGCGGTGTCGACCAGTGGGAGAATTTCGGTCCCTGGCTCGATCCGCTGCGCGAAGTGCTGGGGCCGGAACTGGCCGTAACCTGAGAGGAATGTCGATGGCGAGCACGGCAGAGATTGGCGCGGACGCACGATCGAGTTTGGGCGAGCGCTGGTATGTACTGTCCATCATGATGCTGGTCTATACGATCAGCATCGCCGACCGATATGTACTGTCCACCTTGCTTGGCCCGATCAGCAAGGAACTGAAGCTGAGTGATACCGGGGCGGCGTCGTTGGGTATTCCTTTGGCATTGTTCTACGTTACGATGGGGATCCCCTTGTCATGGCTGTGCGACCGGACCAACCGCCGCACGCTTTTGGCTGCATCGGTGGCGGTCTGGTCGCTCATGACGACGCTGACTGGCTTTACGCGCGGCTATATCGACCTGCTGTTGGCTCGGGTCGGAGTCGGAGTCGGTGAAGCCGGAGGCACGCCCGCCTGTAATTCGATTATTGCCGACTATTTCCCGGCCGACCGGCGTTCCATGGCGATGACCGTGTTCGCCCTGGGTGCGCCGATCGGTGCATGGCTTGGGTCGGATATTGCGGGCTATGTTTCGACCTTGCATGGATGGCGCGCGGCGTTTCTGGTGCTCGGTATTCCAGGCATCATTCTGGCGCTCATCATCATGGTGACGATCAAGGAACCAGAACGCGGTCGCCTCGATGCTGTTACCGAAGACAAAACCCCGACAGTCATGGAGACTTTGAAGTTCATTTGGTCCCAGAAATCGGCGGTTCACGCGATGATTGGCAGCGGTCTGTCGGCTTTCTGGGGTTGGGGCCTGATGTGGTTTACGCCGTTGTTCCTGCAACGAACGTACGGCATGAATGAGGGGGATGCTGGTGGTCTGCTTGGCCAGATTTACCTGGTAGGCGGAATTGGCGCCTCGTTAGTTACGGCATATGTTGTGGCGCGACCGGCGTATACAGATCCGCGCAGGATTGCCCGCTTGCTCGCGGTGGTCACTGCCGTTGCAACGATCCCGTCATTTCTGGCTTACTGGACGCACGATCTCGGTTTCGCGAAACTGATGTGGTGGCTGTTCATCCCCGCGATTTATTTCTACATCGGTCCAGCCTTCGCGCTGTGCCAGAATCTTGCGGCCCCCAAGATGCGGGCAATGGCGGTGGCCATTGCTCTGTTGATTGCCAATGTCCTCAATTTGATCGTTGCACCGGGGATCGTCGGTGCGCTCAGCGATTACTTTGCCGGACCGGGAGGGGCCGATGCTGCCTCCTTGCGGCTGGCGCAGCTTATCCTGGCGCCG
>JANMQW010000372.1:0-1938 GCA_031370725.1 Novosphingobium sp. | reverse complement strand
TCGGACACGCGGGTCAGATCGGCGCGGTCGGTTTCGGACAGGCCGCTAGTGGCGGGGATCAGGCGGTCCGCCGGGCGCGGCTGCTCGAGCGCGAACGCATCGACCAGCGCGCGGTGAACGAGCAGGTCGGCATAGCGCCGGATCGGCGAGGTGAAATGGGCATAGCTGCCCAGCGCCAGCCCGAAATGCCCGGCATTGCGCGGGCCATAATACGCCTGCGTCTGGCTGCGCAGAACCGCCTCCATGATCAGCGCCTTTTCAGCCTCATCCGAGACATCTTTGAGCAAGCGGTTGAACAGCGACGGGGTGATGACCTGGCCCAACGCCAGCTTCCGCTCGAAGGTGGCGAGATAGTCCTTGAGCGCGATGATCTTTTCGCGGTTGGGCGGCTCGTGGATCCGGTAGACCACGGGTGCGACCTTGCTCTCCAGCGCCTTGGCCGCGGCGACGTTGGCGGCGATCATGAAGTCCTCGACCACCCGGTGCGCGTCGATCCGTTCGCGCAGCGCAATGGTTTCGATCTTGCCCTCGGCGTTGAGGATCACGCGGCGTTCGGGCAGATCGAGTTCGAGCGGATCGCGCGCGTGGCGGGCGGTTTCAAGCGCCTTCCAGCAGGCCCACAGGTCGCGCAACTGCACTTCGGCGCCTGTGCTATCGACCCGCGCCTGCGCGTCCTCGTAGGCGATCACCTCGGCGATCCGCACGATTGCACGGGTGAAGCGCCACTCGGTCACCCGGCCCCTGGCGTCCACACTCAGGTGGCAGGCCATTGCCGCGCGGTCTTGCCCGGCGCGCAAGCTGCACACATCGGCGCTGAGCACTTCGGGGAGCATTGGCACCACGCGGTCGGGGAAATAGGCCGAGTTGCCGCGCTTGCGAGCTTCGCGATCGAGCGCGCCGCCAGGCCGGACGTAAAAGCTGACATCGGCGATGGCGATCAGCGCGCGAAAACCGCCTGCCCCATCGGGCTCGGCCCAGATCGCATCGTCGTGGTCGCGCGCGTCGGCGGGATCGATCGCGACGATCGGCAAATGACGCAAGTCCTCGCGGTGGTCGGGCGAAAGCGGCAAGGTGGCCGCGACCTGCGCCTCAGCCAGCGTCTCCTCGCCGAACACCGTGGGGAGCCCGTGCTTGTGGATCGCGATCAGGCTGAACGCGCGCGGGGCGAGCGGATCGCCAAGCACATCGATCACCTTGACCCCGGCGCGTGGGCTTTTGCCGCCCGGCTCGGCCATCACCAGTTGCCCCGCCTCGGCCCCGCCCATGTCGGCAATGGGCGAAGCATTGCGCACCCGCTTGTCGACCGGGGCGAGCCAGCCCTTCCCTTCCGCATCGATCTCGACCACGCCGAGCATCGCGCCTTCCATCGCGGGTAGCTTCTTCATCGGATGCGCTATCAGCCCCGCGCCCGCTTCCTCGGTGCGAGCCAACACGCGGTCGCCTTTGCGCAACGCGGTATGACCCTTGCGGTCGATGATCCGCAGCCGCGGCGGCGGGGTGGCGTCGTCGGGGTTCCAACTATCGGGGATAGCAATCGGCTGGCCGTCCTCGATCGCCACCACCCGCAGCACGGTGACTTTGGGGACCCCGCCCATCCGATGAAACGCGCGGCGTTCGCCGTCGATCAGGCCCTCGTCGGCCATGTCGCGCAGCAGCGCCTTGAGCTTGACCCGTTCCTGCCCTTTGAGCCCGAACGCGCGCCCAATTTCGCGCTTGCCCGCGGGCTCGGCCGAGTGAGCGATGAAATCGAGGATCTGCGGGCGGGTGGGGAAACCGGCGGGATATGTGCGGGGCATGGCGCGGCCTATGCCCGCGCCATCACGGGCCGACAAGCGGCGCGAATGTACCGCCGGGCACTGCCGCCGAAATGGGGCTCTCCGCGCCGCTCGCCGCGCTGGCGCTGACCCCGAAGATCCAGTCGTCGCCCCGCACCCCTTC
>JANMQW010000326.1:0-10047 GCA_031370725.1 Novosphingobium sp. | reverse complement strand
GTCCTTCAGATCGGGCCACACCACCAGATTGATCACACCGGTCTCATCCTCCAGCGTGATGAAGCACACCCCCTTGGCGCTGCCCGGACGCTGACGGATCAGCACCACCCCCGCGACCTGGACCATGCTGCGGAACTTGCGTTTGCGTAGGTCGACCGCCCGAACGAATCCGCGATCGGCCAGGCTGGCACGCAGGAACGCCAGCGGATGGGCTTTGAGACTGAGCCTCTGGGTCTGGTAATCGGCGACGACTTCCTCGCTGAGCGGCATGGCAGGGAGCGGGGTGCGGGTGGCTTCGGCACCCTCGTCCCTCGCGGCAACGTGCGCGAACAAGGGTAGCCCCTCCCCGCCGATCAGGCTGCGCGCGTCCCACAACGCCTGACGCCGGGGCAGCGCCAGCGAGGTGAATGCATCGCCCGCAGCGAGCCGCTCGATATGCGCCGGCGAGAGCTTCGCCCGATCGCGCAGCGCGGCGACATCGCGGTAAGCCCCGCCTTCCTCGCGCGTGTTGACGAGTTGCGCGGCGACCGCTTCGGGTAGTCCATCGACCTGCCGCAGGCCCAGGCGGAGGGAGAAACCTTTGTCCAATCTTCCCCTGTCTTCTCCCCCACCCCTTTCGTCATCCCCGCGAAGGCGGGGATCCAACCGACCTGCGTGCACATGCCCGACGTTGGCTAGGTCCCTGCCTTCGCAGGCGCGACGGGCTGAGGCTGGATGCAAATCTTCCAGAGTACAATCCCACTCGCTGGCGTTCACATCCGCGGGCAGCACCCGCACCCCGTGCTCCACCGCATCGCGCACGATCTGTGCGGGGGCGTAGAACCCCATCGGTTGCGAATTGAGCAGCGCGCAGGCGAACGCGGCGGGATAATGGCATTTGAGCCAGCTCGAAACATACACCAGATGCGCAAAGCTAGCCGCGTGGCTTTCGGGAAAGCCGTATTCACCGAACCCGCGGATCTGGTTGAAACAGCGCTGGGCGAAGTCGCGGTCGTAGCCGCGGTTGACCATCCGCTCGACCATCATGTCCTGCAGTTCATCGACCATGCCGCGGCTGCGGAACGTCGCCATCGCCTTCCTCAGCCGGTTTGCTTCGAGACTGGAAAACTTGGCGGCATCCAGCGCAATCTTCATCGCCTGTTCCTGAAAGATGGGCACACCCAGGGTGCGCGCCAGGATGCTGGAAAGCTCGTCGGGCGGGCCGTGTTCTGGCCCCGGCGCGGGAATTTCGACCTTTTCCTCGCCACGGCGGCGCTTGAGGAAGGGGTGGACCATGTCGCCCTGGATCGGCCCAGGGCGCACGATCGCCACCTGGATCACCAGATCGTAGAATTCACGCGGGCGTAGCCGCGGCAGCATGTTCATCTGCGCCCGGCTCTCGACCTGGAACACCCCGAGCGAATCGCCCTTGCGCAGCATCGCATAGACTTGCGGATCCTCGCGCGGGACGGTGGCGAGCGTTAGGCTGCGGCCGTGGTGGGCCTCGACCAGATCGAGGCACTTGCGGATGCAGGTCAGCATGCCCAGCGCGAGGATATCGACCTTGAGGATGCCGAGCGCCTCGATATCGTCCTTGTCCCACTCGATGAAGCTGCGCTCGGGCATCGCCCCATTGCCGATCGGCACGGTCTCGCTGAGCATGCCTTCGGTAAGGATGAACCCGCCGACATGCTGGCCCAAATGGCGCGGCATCCCGACCATCTGTTCGGTCAGCTTGAGCACGCGGCGCAAGTGCGGGTCGCTTACGTCCAGTCCGGTTTCGGCGACATGGCGCTCGCCGATCTCGGTGCCCCACCCGCCCCACACGGTGCGCGCCAAGGCGCTGGTGATGTCCTCGCTCAGCCCCATCGCCTTGCCGACCTCGCGAATCGCCATGCGCGGGCGATAGTGGATCACCGTGGCGCACAACCCGGCGCGGTGGCGGCCGTATTTGGCATAGATGTACTGGATCACCTCCTCGCGCCGCTCGTGCTCGAAATCGACATCGATGTCGGGCGGCTCCTTGCGTTCTTCCGAGATGAAGCGGTCGAACAGCAGCTGGTGTTTGGCGGGATCGACGCTGGTGATGCCGATGCAATAGCACACCGCCGAATTGGCCGCGCTGCCGCGCCCCTGGCACAGGATCGGCGGATCGACCGCGCGGGCGTAATCGACGATGTCCTTGATCGTGAGGAAATAGCGCGCGAGATCTAGCTTTTCGATCAGCGCCAGTTCGCGGTGGAGCGTCTCGCGTACGCTTTCGGGCACGCCGCCCCCTGTTTCATTGGCCGGATAGCGCCAGTCTGCGCCTTTCCACGTTTCGCTTTCGAGATGCTGCTGCGGGGTCTGGCCATCGGGATAAATCTCCTCGGGGTATTCATAGCGCAGTTCGCTGAGGTTGAAGCGGCAGGCATCCGCCACCTCGCGCGCGGCTGAGATCGTGTGCGGCCAGCGTTCGAACAGGCGTTCCATCTCGGCGGGCGATTTGAGGTGACGCTCGGCGTTGGGCTGGAGCTCGAGCCCCGCAGCGGCGACCGTGGTCTTGAGCCGGATCGCGCTCATCACATCCTGCAACGGACGCCGCTCGGGCGCGTGATAAAGCACGTCGTTGGTGGCGAGCAGCGTCAGGCCATGCGCGCGGGCCAGCGCCTCGAGCCGGTCGATCCGGGCGATGTCGTCACCGGTGTGGAGATACGTCGCGGCGATGTGACGCAGCGTGGGGAGCTGGATAGTGAGGCGGGGGAGGAGGTCGGAGAAAGAAACGGTCCTCACATCGCTCCGCGTCGGTGCAGGTCGAAGAGAAACGACATTGCTCTCCACCGCAATCGTCAGCTCGGCATCAAGATTTCGCGGCGGGATCAAGATGAGCTGCACGCCCTCACTCCACTCAGCGAGCATCGCCAGCGAAATCTCGCACACACCCTTGTCCTGCCACCCGCCGTCGAGCGTGCCCATCCGCCCCGCCGAGATCAGCCGGCACAGCCGTCCGTACGCTGCCCGATCCGTCGGGTAGGCAAGGAACCCCAGCCCCTCGACGGTCTCGATCCGGCAGCCGATCACCGGGCGCAGCCGCAGCGTCTCGGCTTCGGTGTGGATACGCACCACCCCGGCCATCGAGTTGACGTCAGCGATGCCGATTGCATCGTACCCCAACGCGCGCGCGGTCAGCACCAGATCAACCGCGTCCGACGCGCCGCGCAGGAACGAAAAGCAGCTCGCCAGCCCCAGCTCGACGAACGCCGCGCGGGTCGGCGGCGCTATCTCTGCCGGGTCGAGCTCAATCGTCCGGCGTGGCTGGAGGAGGTCGTTTTCGGGCACTTCATCCGCTAGCTTTGGGTCAACTCCGCCAAGCGTCCGGCGACCGCACGCAAGTCCTCGGCGAAGCGCTTCTCCTCACCTGCGCGGGCGTAGTCCTGAAGGCGCAGCAGGTACGACGGGTGGGTGGTGATCCACAGTTCAGTGCTGTCTGCCAGCAGGTGTGCGCGGCTACGGTCTTTTTGCACGCTGACAGTCTTGCCCAGCATTGCCCGGGCGGCGCTGGCCCCCAGCGCGAGCACCAGCCGCGGTTTCACGATCTCGCGCTCGCCATCAACCCACCAGCGGCAGATATCGATTTCCTTGGCGGTAGGCGATTGGTGGAGGCGGCGCTTGCCGCCCCCTCTCGCGACTTTGGGCGTGAACTTGAAGTGCTTGACCGCGTTGGTGACATACGCCGCGCGTTCGTCGATTCCCGCGTCCTTCAGATGTGCGCGCAGCAGCTTTCCGGCAGGTCCCACAAACGGCCGTCCCTGCGTTTCCTCGCTATCGCCGGGCTGTTCGCCGACGATCATCAGCGGTGCAGTCTGAGGCCCCTCGCCCATCACCGCATCGGTGCCGTTGCAGCCGATCTCGCAGCGGCGGCATTGCTGGATCGCCTCGCCGATCGCCTTGAGGCTGGCGAGTCGTTCCTCGCCCACGAAGCGATCGCTTCCTGCACTCACCATCGCCGTCTCACGTGCCTGTGCGCCCGCGATCAACTCGGGAATGAGCGCGGCTTCGGGCATGTTTTTCCAGTATTTGCGGGGCATTTCCTTGAGCATCGCCCCGACTTTCAAACGCGCCGGGTTGAAGATCGACGCATAATAGGTGCGCCACAGGTCTTCGGCGGCATCGCCCGCAGGCGCATCGCCGCGCTGCGCGGGCGGGCCTTCGGACAGGCTTTTGCCGTCCCAGTTGAGCGTTCCGGCAGGGGTCAGGATCGACCACGCCATGTTGGTGAAGCGGTTGACGAAGAACCGCGCGTTGGCGCGCAAGATGTGGTGCTCGGGCTCGAACCAAGCGACGTAGTGTTCGCCACCATCTGCCTCATCGACCACCCGAAAGCGCACGAACGCCCGCATCTTGTGAATGTCGCGGCGCACGGTGCGGGCCAGTTCCTCGATCCGGCGCACGTCGGCGTCGGCGGCATCCTCCATCAACCTGGGGTTGGCCTGCAACCGCCACAGCAAGCGATAGAGCAGCGCGAACCGCTCGGCGTCGCGGTGCAGGATCGCGCTTTGGGCGAGCTGGAGAAACGCCCTGCTGGCGCGCGGCTGTGGCGCATCGGTCGGCGGCGTGGGTAGACGGCGGGCACCGTGGGTGAACAGGCTGCCCGAAACCCCGCCCGGCTCGGTCCATGCGACGCGATCGGGCGGGACATCGGCCTGGATCATCCGCCGCGCCTGCTCGCGCCACTCGGTAAAATCATCCGGCGCAGTCAGCGGCACGACGTGATACGCGCCGAGGCGAACGTGCTGGAGCGCGGTCATGCCGCAAACAGTTCGAGCTGACTTTCCCGTTTGGGAGCGACCAGAGCGCGCAGATCGGCACGATCGGCCAGCAACGTGGGGCGCCAATCGGCGGTAATCAGGAACGGGCGCAGCTTGGCAATCGATACCGTCAGCCGCGCAACATCGTCGAGCCGCAAGGTCCGGTGGCGGCGCGAGGCCAGAATTGCACCAACCGCGCGCACCCCCAGCCCCGGAACGCGCAGCAGCGCCTCGCGCGGGGCGCGGTTGACGTCGACCGGAAAGCGTTCGCGAAATTTCAGCGCCCATGCCAACTTGGGATCAATATCGAGCGGCAACATTCCGTCGGCGTCCGCCGCCTGCTGGACCTCGCCCGGGGCATAGCCGTAAAACCGCATCAGCCAGTCGGACTGATACAGCCGGTGCTCGCGGATCAGCGGCGGGCGCTTGAGCGGGAGCACTGCGCTGGCATCGGGGATCGGGCTGAACGCCGAATAATAGACCCGGCGCAGGCCGAAATTGCCATACAACGTGCTCGCCTTGCCGACGATGTCCGCATCGGTCGCGGCATCGGCGCCGACGATCATCTGGGTCGACTGGCCGGCGGGTGCGAACTTTGGGGCCGACTTGAAGCGCTTTCGCGCATCCTTGTTCTCGATAATTTCCTGCTTGATCCCAGCCATCGCGCCTTCGATCTGGCGCGCCGACTTATCGGGCGCGAGCCGGGTAAGCCCGGCATCAGTCGGCAGTTCGACGTTGATCGAGACCCGATCGGCATAAAGCCCCGCCTGGGCCAGCAGTTCGGGATCGGCCTCCGGGATCGTCTTGAGGTGGATGTAGCCGCGAAAATCATGCTCCTCGCGCAGGATCCGCGCAACTTCGACCAGCTGCTCCATCGTGTAGTTCGACGACTTGACGATTCCCGAGGAGAGGAACAGCCCCTCGATATAGTTGCGGCGGTAGAAGCTGAGGGTGAGGTCGACCACCTCCTGCGGGGTGAACCGCGCGCGCTTCACGTTCGAGCTTTTGCGGTTGATGCAGTAATGGCAGTCGAAAATGCAGTGATTGGTCAGCAGGATCTTGAGTAACGAGATGCAGCGGCCATCGGGCGCATAGGCGTGGCAAATTCCCATCCCCTCAGTCGAACCGATCCCCTTCCCGCCCTTGCTGGTGCGTTTGGACGTACCCGACGAGGCGCAAGAAGCATCGTACTTGGCCGCGTCGGCGAGGATTCCAAGACGTTCGAGAAGCGGGACCTGCGACATTCGTTCTTTATATGTTCTAGTCGTGCGGGGCGCCAGCGGTTTTCGCTTCGTCGCGATTAAATATCCGAAAATCCGATATTTCCCGGCGAGAGGAACCGCGTGCGACGCGCTTCGTTCGCATACCCGGACAGACAATTTTCCAAGGACCAGTCATGCACATGATCGAAACCCGCGACGGCACCCACCTGTATCACAAGACCTGGGGCGAAGGCCGCCCGGTGGTGCTGATCCACGGCTGGCCACTGAGCGCCGACAGCTGGGATCCGATCGCCAACGCGCTGGCCGATGCCGGATTCAAGGCCATCGCCTATGACCGCCGCGGCTTCGGCCGCTCGGCCCAGCCCTCGGGCGGGTACGACTACGATACCTTTGCCGACGATCTGGCGGCGGTGATGGACAAGACTTGCGGCGGGCAGGACGCCGCGCTGGTCGGCTTCTCGATGGGCGGCGGCGAGATCGCGCGTTATCTTTCGCGCCATGGCGGCAAGGGCGTGAACAAAGTCGCGCTGGTTAGCTCGGTGGTGCCCTACATGCTCCAAACCGACGACAACCCCGACGGGGTGCCGCAGGCGACCTTCAACCAGATGACTCAAGGCATGCTCAAGGATCGGGCGGCGTTCTTCACCGGGTTCTTCAAGGACTTCTACGGGGTCGGCTGGGTCAGCCAGCCAGTCAGCGACGAGGTGCTCCAGCTGTCATGGATTACCGCGATGCAGGCCGGGCTGCGCCCGACGCTAGCCGCGGCGAAGGCTTTCGCGACCACCGATTTCCGCCCCGATCTGGCGCACTTCAAGGTGCCGACGCTGATCATCCATGGCACCGCCGACAAGACCGTGCCGATCGACCCTACCGCACGCGCGGTGGCCAAAGCGGTCCCGCATGCCCAGTTGATCGAATACGACGGCGAAGCCCACGGCGTGTTCGCCACCCAGACCGAGCGCCTGACGAACGATTTGATGGCATTCCTCGATGGCGACAGCGAGCGCAGTGCGTTTGCCGGTTTGGAGAGTGCTCCGGATGAGGCGCGGCAGGATATCATCGACGAAGTTTCCCGCCAAAGCCTGGTGACGCCGGTGGTGTGAAGCTTGGAGAGGGGTGGCGGTCTGGCGCCGCCCCTCTCTACTTGGGCGAAGCGCTTGCACCGGCAAGCCTTCGTATCTCTGCGGGAAGAGGAGAATTAAGCGCACAACCCTTGCAGGAACCACTCGGGCGCGTCCCCTCGCCCGTCTCCTGAAACGCCGTTGCGATAGATCCAGAAGCGCCGCCCTTCGCCGTCTTCGATCCGGTAGTAATCGCGCAAACGAACCCCGGATTTCTCGCGCCACCATTCGGGCGCGATGCGTTCGGGGCCTTCGGCGCGCGCGACCTCGTGCAGCCCGCCGCGCCAGCGGAAGCGGCGGGGGAGCCCGTCGGGGGTGGCATAGAGCACCGCAATCGGCTCAGCCCGGTCGAGCAGCTTGAGCGGGCGGTTGTGGAACGCGAGCGTACCCTGCGATGGCGGCGGCGGTTCCAGCGGAGGGCGCCAGCGCTGTGATCTCTCCGGGATGTGGCTGGAGTGCGGCACCGGGCAGCGCACCGCCTGCTCGCCCAGGCGCACCGCGATCCGATCGATGCACGCCGCCAGGCTGGTGCCGTGATCTTCCGCAGCAGCCTCGAAATCGCGTTGGGCCAGCGCCATCGGCTGGGTCCACGACGCGCGCAGGCGGACCAGCTCGACCCCGAACCCGGCGTCGATATCGTCGAGCCGGGTGGCGAACAGGCGACAGATATGCGCAGGATCGCGGCTGGCGGCGGCCATCTCGAGGCGGCGGATCACGACCTCGCCATCGACCTTCCACAACCCCAGCTCAAGCCGTCGCGCGCCTTGCGCCAGCCCTTCGAGCATCCGCGCGATATCTGCGGCAAGATCGGCGACCACCCGGTCAAGCAGTTCGCGGTGGCGGATCGGTTCGACCAGGCGGCGCTGGGCGAGCGGGGCATGATGCTCGATCACCGGCAGCAGCGGTTCGGGCACCAGCCCCAGCACCTGGTCCATCCGGATCAATGGGTTGGCGGCGGCTGAGCGGCGGTTGCGGAAACGCCGGGCGAGCGCCGGGCGGGCGATTCCCGAAAGATCTCCCAGCCGCTTGAGGCCAAGGCGGCGAAGCAGGAGCAGGACATCGTCATCAAGGCGCAGTGCGGCTACCGGCAGATCGCCAAGTAGCGCCTCCGCGTCATCCTGTTGAACCAGGATCGCATGCGTAGAGCCATAATGCGCAAGCGCCCAGGCGGCACCGGCGGTGGGCGCGATAGCGAGCCGCGCCACCAGCCCGCGCCGCGCGAGCGCGCGCGCAGCATCGCCGATCAGCGCGTCCTCACCGCCAAACAGGTGCGCCGCGCCGGTGACGTCGATCACCAGCCCATCGGGCGGATCGAGCGCGCTCCACGGCCCCCAGCGCTGCGCCCACACCGCCAGGTTTTCAAGAAACGCGAGGTCCCCGGCGGGATCCGAAGGGCGTACCGCGATTTCGGGGCACAGCGCGCGGGCATCGGCAAGCCGCATCCCGGGATGCGCACCTGCCTCCAACCCCGCGCGGTTGGCGGCATCGATCCTGGGCCCGTGTGCGGTATCGGTGACGAGCGCGATCGGCTGTTCGTCAGCGCCCTCGCCCTCGCCACAGCCTTCGAGCAGTCGCCAGCGATCGACCGCCAGACGGGCGAGCCAGATTGACAGGATGCGGCGGGATGATTGGGGCACGGTTGGCGCGGGGCCTTCGACAAGCTCAGGCTGAGCGGATGTTTTTTGCTTCGAATGGTTCTTCAATCCCCGCTTGTGCTGAGCTCATCCTAAGCCGGTCGAAGGACGAGGCACGCACGCCCAAGCCCGCCTCCTGATCCTCCAGCACCCACCGCCCCGGCTGCCAGGTATGCGCGCGGAACAGTTCGGCTTCCCATGCGGCCACCCCCGGCGCGGCGGCGTTCCATTGCGGACGCGACGAAGGCGCCGAGCGCACGTCCCAGCGCATCCGCGCCGAGCCCAGATCGCGTTTTGCATCCAGCCTGACCAGCCACAGCGGGGTGCCATGCTTTTGTGCCGCCAGGCTCAACCGGCGCGAGGCGGTGAGGCTCAGCGCGCGGGGATTGCCCGCGATCTCGCCGATCACGAAGGCAAGATCGCGGCAGCGCAGCCCTTCCTCCAACGCGAACAGCGCATCCTCGGGCTTGTCGGCGGCGACGTGGATCAGGCGATGGCGCAGCGCTGCGGGAAGTCCAGGACGAAAAGGTCGCCCACCCAGCCGCCGCGCTGCCTTGTCCTGGACCCACAGCCAAGGATGCTCGGCATGTTCTTGCTCCGCTTGATCGAGCGCCAAGGCCAGCGCCCCGCCCGCTCCGCTTGCTTCGTTGGCGGGTGCGAAAATCTCGCCATGGCGGCACGCGCTCGCCAGTCCGGGGCGCCAGCGCGACGTAGCCCCGGTCCGCCCGGCGGCAAATCCGCGCGAAACGAGCGGTGAGGAAGGGACGATATCTGTGGTCATGAGCGATTCGTTGTTCTTAATATGTTCTCATACATGCAGCACCGCAACACAGATTCGGAACAAACCTCCGGCCCTGCCGTTCGCATCAGGAACGAAAGGACCCAACATGAACTACTCCGATGGCAACGCCGAGGAACTCAAGGACAAGTTCTGGCACGAAATCGCCGGATCATCGTTTGTCATGCTCCAGCTCGATGGGCATTCCGACGGCGCGGCACCGATGACCGCCAGCCTCGACAAGCACGCCAACCACGCGATCTGGTTCTTCACCGGGCGCGACAGCCGTTGGGCCGCCAAGGGTGCAGCCACCGCGACTTATGCGAGCAAGGGCCACGACCTGTTCGCGCGTTTCGCGGGCACCCTGACCGAGGAAACCGACAAGGCCCGGCTCGACAAGCAGTGGTCGAACTTCGTCGAGGCGTGGTTCCCCGGCGGCAAGACCGATCCCAATCTGCTGTTCCTGCGGATGGACCTGGGCGATGCCGAAATCTGGTCGGGCGAACTCGGCGCGCTGGCTACCGC
>JANMQW010000315.1:0-1642 GCA_031370725.1 Novosphingobium sp. | reverse complement strand
CCGCGGCTGGTGTGCATCGCCTGCAACACCGCCAGCACGATCGCGCTGGGAATGGTCCGCGAAGTACTGGAGGTGCCGATCGTCGGGACGGTCCCGGCAATCAAGCCCGCCGCCGCGCTAACCAGCACCGGTGTGATCGGCCTTCTCGGCACCGAAGCGACGATCCGTCAGGGTTATGTCGACCGGCTCGAGGCCGAGTTCGCCGCGGACAAGATCCTGCTGCGCCACGCTGCACCCGAACTGGTCGCCGCTGCCGAGGCCCGGCTGCGCGGCGAGCCGGTCGATCCGGCGGTGTTCGTCCGCGCCGCACACGGCCTGCGCGCGCAACCCGGGGGCGAGCGGATCGATACCGTGGTGCTCGCCTGCACCCATTTCCCGCTGCTGCTGCCCGAACTGACCGCGGCGTTCGGGCCCGGCGTGCGGTTCGTCGATGGCGCCGATGGAATCGCCCGGCGCATCGCCTTCCTTACCCACGGCCAGGTCTTTGCCCGCAACACCGCCGACTTCGCGCTGTTTACCCGCGAAGATCCCGCCAGTGCCGCCCTCACCGCCGCGCTCGCCGCGCGCGGCCTGACCCGGAGCGAAACGCTATGAGACGTCGCTACAAACTGCTCCTCGCGCTGGTCGTGATCGTCACGGTCCCCTATTACTGGCTGCTGCTCGATAACCGCCCAGGCGCCGATCCCGGCCCGGTGATCCGCATCGCCGACTTGCGCCAGTTGGCCGAGGCGGTGCCCGGCCCCAAGCCTGAGTCGGTCGCATTGCAACAAGTCGGCTGGCGGCGCGTTCCGGGGACGCTGTCCGTCGCCGGGGGCGGGCTCAAGCGCAGCCTGCTGTCGGTTCAGGCGGGGCTGATCCGTGGCCCTTGGGGCGACATCGTGATAGAAAGCGGGTTCGGCCCGCAGGACGCCAAGGCGTTCGGGGTGGAGGCCTACCTGCCCGCTAGCCAGGCACGGGTCGATGCGGCGATGCGCCGGGCGCGGCTGATCGTGTTTACCCACGAGCATGTCGACCACATGGGAGGGCTGTTGCGACTGCCCGATTTCGCCCGCGTAGCGCCGAAGGCGCTGATCGTCCCTGAGCAACTTGTCGGCGATCGCTGGTCTGGCGCATTGCCCTGGCCGCGCGGCGCGCGTGCGCAGATCCGCCCGTTCCGCTATTCGGGCATGATCGCGATCGCGCCCGGGGTCGTCCTGATCCGCACCCCCGGGCACACCCCCGGCTCGCAGATGGTCTATGCCCGACTTGGCGACGGGCGCGAATATCTGTTCACGGGCGACACTTCGACGATGACGCGCAACTGGGAGCAGCTGCGCGCGCGCTCCCGGCTGATCGGCGACCTGATCGCCCACGAGGACCGAGCCGCGGTGTTCGGCTGGCTCAAGACGATTCGCCGACTACACCGCGCGGTCCCTGCGATGACCATCGTTCCCGGCCACGAGTGGGAGGCGCTTAACTTCGACGCACCACGCAACCGCCTCGAATTCGCGTTCCCAGCGGCGCCTTGAGCGCTGCAGGCTTGGGCCAAAAGTCGTGATAGCCAAGCGCATTTCGCTCCGCTAAAAGACCCGCACCGATCGACGGGCGCACCGGGACATGAGCCCGGCAACGATCGGGGGGGATCGACGGCCACGGGAGCCAC
>JANMQW010000303.1:0-2417 GCA_031370725.1 Novosphingobium sp. | reverse complement strand
TGAAGGTCCGTGCCATCGCGCTGGCCATCGTCGGCAGCCTGTGGGGCTGGGCGCTGATCACGGTGATCGTGTTCATGATCCGCTCGCTGGGAGCCGAGCCTGCCGACCGCCCCGATGCGGGCGCATTCACCAAGCTCTATGTCCCGCTGATCGTAATCGCGACGGTCGTGGTGCCGTGGATCGTCGCCGCGGTGCTCGATACCTGGCGGCGCGAGGGCAAGTACACCGCGGGCGACGACGCGCGCGAGGAACGCCGGATGGGCGCGCTCGACCACACCTATCGCGCGCTGGTCGAGCCTTTGTCCGAACTGATCGGACGGCTCGGCTGGGCCTCGATCCTGGTCCTCGCGATCATCCTGACCTACCGCCTGACCGACAGCGTGTGGGGGCCGTTCGCGCTGCCGTTCTACCTTCAGGAGCTCAAGTACACCAACGACGAGGTCGCGGTGGCGAGCAAGTTCTTCGGGGTCGGCATGACGATGGCCGGGATCGCGCTGGGCGCGGTCAGCTTCGCCACCATAGGCCGGATGGCAACGCTGGTGTTCGCGGCGCTGATCGCGGCGGCGAGCAACCTGCTCTACGCCGATCTGGCACTGGGTGGGGTGGGGCTTGACGTGTTCGGCAACGGCAGCGGGTTCTACTGGCTGACTTCGCAGTTCGGCGCTGACGCGCGGTTCTCGCGGTTGCTGCTGGCGATCACCGGCGAGAACCTGGCGGGCGGGTTCGCCGGGGCGGCTTTCGTCGCGTACCTCTCGTCGATTACTTCCAAGAGCCACGCGGCGGTGCAGTATGCGCTGCTCTCGTCGCTGACGTTTCTGGTGGGATCGCTCGGACGGGCGGCGCTGGGCGAGAAAATCGACAGCGGCGGCTATGCCCCGGTGTTCTTCATGACCGCCGGGCTGGGGGTGATCGCGGTGGTACTGTGCCTGCTCGAATGGGCGCGAACCGCGCGCGCGGCGAAGACTCAGTCGGGGGCTTCGCCATTGGCCGAGAGCACCACGCCGGCGAGGTAGAGCGATCCGGCGATCAGCACGTCGCGGCCATCGTCGGGCAGGGCGACGAGGGCTGCGGAAACATCGGGCGCCGAGGATGCATGGGATCCGAATGCCGCTGGCGGGTGCGCGCTGCTGCCCGAAATCGGCACCACCGTCAGGCTGGCCAGGAAGGGGGCAAGCGGTTCGGCGATCGCAGCCGGGTCCTTGTTGGCGAGCATCCCGATAATCAGGTGAATTCGCCGGTCGCAGAAAAACCGCGCAATCGCCGCACCCGCATCGGGATTGTGGCCGCCGTCGAGCCACACCCGGCGGCCTGGCACCAGCGCAGTCAGCGGCCCCGGCCCAAGCAATTGCAACCGCGCTGGCCAGCGTGCGGCGCGAATGCCTTGGGCAATCGCCTCGGGGGAGACCGCCACCGCCGATTGATGCCGCAGCATCGCCACCGCCAGCGCGGCATTGTCCGCCTGGTGCGCGCCGGGCATGGCGGGCAGCGGCAAGTCGAGCGATCCTTGCGCATCGCGATAGGCGATCCGTTTGCCGACATCTGCAAACCAGTCGAGGCTTCGGATTGCGGTTTTCGCGCCAACCTGCATTGCGTGTTCGATGATCGTGCGGGCGACTTCGTTGGGATATGCCTGCGTTACCAGCGGCACCCCGGCGCGTGCGATCCCGGCCTTTTCGAACCCTATGCGGCTGAGTGGTTCGCTCGGCACACCCTCCTCGGGCGCGAGTAAAAAGGCTTCGTGGTCGATTCCCAGGCTGGCAATTCCGCAAGCCGCCTGATGATCGAGCACATTGGTCGCATCGAACCGCCCGCCCAGCCCGACTTCGATGACGCAGGCGTCAGCGGGGTGGCGGGCGAAGGCGAGGAAGGTGGCGGCGGTGGTGACTTCATAGAAGCTGGGCGCCAGGTCCTCGCCCGCGTCGAGCACTTCGCCCAGCAGCGCGGCAAGTTCGGCGTCGCTAACCAGCTTTCCGGCGATGCGGATGCGTTCGTTATAGCGGACCAGATGCGGCTTGGTCGCGGCGTGGACGGTGTAGCCCTGCGCCTCGAGGATCGCGCGCAAATACGCGCAAGTCGAACCCTTGCCGTTGGTCCCGGCGACGTGGAACACCGGGGCCAGGCGGGTTTGGGGATTGCCGAGGCGATCAAGCAAGGCGTGGATGGTTTCCAGCCCGAAGCGGCCTTGCGGCAGGGACAGCGCAGCCAGTCGGTCGAGTTGACGCTGGACGGCGGGGTCGGATGAGGACGCGAAGTCCATCACTTGGTTAAGCCGCAGCTTTCGCCACCGGTGCCAGATAATCCACCAGCCGCGCCAGCGTGTCTTTCAGGTCCTTCCGCGGCACGACCATGTCGACCATCCCGTGGGCGTGGAGATATTCGGCGCGCTGGAAGCCTTCGGGCAGCTTTTCACGGATCGT
>JANMQW010000298.1:0-3310 GCA_031370725.1 Novosphingobium sp. | reverse complement strand
ACGCCCGCCGGATCAAACGCCTGCTGCCCGCGCTGCTGTTCTGCGTGGGCCTGAGCAGCGTTCTCGCGATGCTATTCACCACCAATCCCCAGATGCAACTGTCGGCGGGCATCCGCGCGGTGTTCGGCCTGTCCAACCTGAAGTTTTACCAGTGGCAGACCGATTACTTCGCGCAGGCGACCCAATCCATCGTGTTCATCCACACCTGGTCGCTCGGCGTGGAGGAGCAGTTCTACGTGTTCTTCTCGCTGTTCTGGATCGCAATCTCGCTCCGGTCGCGGATATTTCTGCCGATCCTGCTGGTGCTTTCGGTGGCCTCGCTGGGGCTGTATCTGGCGTGGACACCGTCTGCGGCATCGTTCTTTCTGCTGCCCGCCCGGTTCTGGGAAATCGGAGCGGGCTGCATCCTCGCGGTGATGGCCGCGCCCACCCGTCCGGCTTCGCCCTTGATCCGGCCCGCTGCGGCGCTCGTGCTTGCGCTGACGCTGGCCATCTCGCCGACGTTCGGGGGCGAGCTTGCGGCGGTGATGGCAACCGCCGCCTTGATCCGCTGGCCCGGGTCGAGCGACTGGCTGGATCGTGGACTCGGCTCCGCGCCGATGCAGGCCATCGGTCTGGGGTCCTATTCGCTGTATCTGTGGCACTGGCCGGTGATCGCACTGGCGCACTGGACCGTCGGGATACGCTGGCAGACCCTGCCGGTGCTGATCCCCATCGCCGCCGCGCTGGCGTGGTTCTCGTATCGTTTCATCGAACTGCCCGCGCGCCGCGCGCAATGGCGTCCATCGGCGGCAGGCACCATCGCGGTGGGCGGTCTCGCGGCACTGGCAGTCTACGCGGTGTGCCATCAACTCGCGGCGCTGCCTCCGTTCGCGCTCTACAGCGGTCAAGTCGCGCAACTGGAGCAGCGCGGCGCGGAATCGATCACGACTTCGTTCGCCATTCCCGGCGTTGGATCGTGGGATGGGGACCATTGCGTGTTCGGTCGGGTTTCGGACGATACCGGCCCCGTCGATCTGGATGCGTGCACCTTCGGACGCGGACCTCGGGTGCTGGTCCTTGGCAATTCCTACGCCACCGCGTTCGTTCGGGGGTTCGAGGATGTCGCCCGGAGTGGCCGGTCGGTGACTTTGGTCAGTTCGCTCAGCGCCGCGCCGGTGCCCACGCTCCAGCCGAGGGGCGGCCCGGCGGACCCGTCGGCCCAGCTCTTTCGGGCCGGAAACAGCCGGTTGTGGGATCAGGCTGCGCCGCGCGCGCTTGCCGCCTTGCGACCCGGCGACACGGTGTTCCTCGTCAGCGATTTGGCCGACCGCGATCCGTCGCAATTGCCTGCGTTCGAGCAGGGATTGCGCGACCTGTCGCGTCAGGCGAACCAGCGCGGCGCTTCGCTCCTCATCCTCGACAGCCTGCCCTACATGCGCGACGCCGAATGCAGCCCCGAAGCGGGCCTGCCGCAATGGTTCGCCCCGTTCGGCAGCACCTGCCGGTTCCACACCCGCGCCGAAACGCTCACCCGCCGCGCACCGCTGACCGGGCTGTTTCAGCGACTCGATGCCGAGGGCGTGTTGCGCCGAATCGATCTCTTCGACCTGTTCTGCCCCGGCGTTGTCTGCACCTTCCAGGCGGGGCGGACGGTGCTTTATCGCGATGAATACGGTCACGCTTCGGTGGAAGCGATGAAGCTTGCCGGGCCGCTGTTGCGCGATGCTATTGCGGGTGGGCCAAAGCGTTAGGCATCCAGCGGATCGAGCCAGGCTATGCCAAAACCGTCATTCTCGACCAGTTTCGTCACGCCGAAGCCGATCCCCGACGCAAGCCGGTGGAGATCGTCGAGCGAGCGGCAATCGATCAGATGATATTCCATCCGGATCGTACCGACCCGCGCGAACAGGTCCGGGTCGCGCATGAAATCCCATTCGGCGCCCTCGCAATCGATCTTGAGCAGGTCGATCCCCCCGCCGATCCGTTCGAGCACCGTCGCGAACGCGGTGAGCACGATGCTTCCCGTTTCGCGCGCGACAGTCTGCGCCAGATTGGACCCGCCGTGTTCGTCCATCTCCGCGCGGCCCGCGCGCGCCGCGACGCCCTCGACGAACAGCGTCGCGCCGGAGTGCACAAGGTTGTCGCGGGCGTAGGCCGCGGTTTGCGGCGAGGGCTCGTAGGCATGGATCGTGGCCTCGGGGAAACAGTGGCGCGCGTAAAGCGAGAAGAAGCCGATGTTTGCGCCGATATCGACGATCGTTTTCGGGCGAGGACGAATTGCGCGCAGACCGTAGTCGTCATCGAGCACCACGTTGGCGAAATCGGCGACGAGCAGCGCCTCGGCCGGTGCCGCGAATGGCGTCGGCTGACCGCCGAAGACGATCGTCGATGGCAGCCGGGTGTGGCTCATGCCGTAAAACTTGACCCCGTGCCGCCGCGCGCGAAGGTGGCGACAGGCCAGGCGAACCAAGGGGTTCAAGGGGCCGCGCCCAGGCAGACCGATTGGCTATACCGCATCGCAGCAAGCCATGGAGCGCCATGCACCGTGTGGCCAGAAAAAATTATCGTTCCCCCCTTGTTCCATCGGAACAAAGCCGATACACCGGACATCGGTTGACGGCTCTACCCGCCGCACTCTAGGCCGAGGAAGCACCTAACATGGCTGCAAGTCTCAAGCTCGTACAGGAAGGCAAGGACTCCATGGATCGTCAGAAGGCGCTCGAAGCAGCGCTGGCACAGATCGATCGTGCGTTCGGCAAGGGATCGGCGATGAAGCTCGGCTCGAAAGAGACGATGCAGGTCGAAACGATTTCGTCGGGCAGTCTCGGGCTCGATATCGCGTTGGGCGTCGGCGGACTGCCGCGCGGCCGGGTGATCGAGATTTATGGCCCCGAAAGCTCGGGCAAGACCACGCTTGCGCTGCACGTGATCGCCGAGGCGCAGAAGGGCGGCGGCACCGCCGCGTTCGTCGATGCCGAACACGCGCTCGATCCGGTCTATGCCAAGAAGCTCGGGGTCGATATCGACGAACTGATCGTCAGCCAGCCCGATACCGGCGAGCAGGCGCTCGAGATCGTCGATACGCTCGTCCGTTCCAACGCGATCGACGTGCTGGTAATCGATTCGGTCGCCGCGCTGGTTCCCCGCGCCGAGATCGAGGGCGAGATGGGCGATACCCACGTCGGCCTGCAGGCGCGGCTGATGTCGCAATCGTTGCGCAAGCTGACCGGCTCGATCAGCCGCTCGCGCTGCATGGTGATCTTCATCAACCAGCTGCGGATGAAGATCGGCGTCATGTACGGCAACCCCGAGACCACCACCGGCGGCA
>JANMQW010000296.1:0-2721 GCA_031370725.1 Novosphingobium sp. | reverse complement strand
AGGTGGACTTTGTCGGTCATGGGGGTCTCCGCAATCGTGAATTGGCTCCCGCAAATATGGGATCAAGGCACCGCATCGACAATAAGCGTCGAGCCGGTGCTGCCGGTGACGGTCAGCTTTGCGCCCGCGTCAGCATCCGGTCCCTGCGCCAGCCATTCGATGTCGCCGCAGCGGACCCGGCCGTTGCCGCCTTCGATCGTCTGGGTCACCACCACTTGCCGTCCGACCAGCTGCTGGCCGCGCTGGTTGAGCAAGGGGTCTGCGCTCTCGACCGGGTGGCCGCGCAGCCAGCGGCGGCTGGCGAGCACGTTGGCCACCGCCAGCACCGCAAACAGCGCAACCTCGAGCGGCAGGCTGAGCGGCAGGACGAAGCTGAGCAGGCCGACCGCCAGCGCGGCGGCGGCGAACCAGATCAGGAACACGCCAGGCACCACCATCTCGGCGATCGCCAGCACCAGCCCCAGCACCAGCCAGCTCCACTGCGGATCAAGGCCGTCGAACATCGCCTATTCCGATCGCGGCAGGCTTGCCGGAACACTGGCGCCGCTTTGCGGGCGCAATGGGCGTGGCGATTGCGGTGGTGGCGCGGTTCCTCCGGACAGCGCATCTCTGACCAGCTCGCCGACCCCGCCGAGTGTACCGATCAGCTGGGTCGCCTCGATCGGGAACAGGATCGTCTTGGCGTTGGGCGAGCGGGCAAATTCGGCAATGGCCTCGGTATATTTCTGCGCGACGAAATAGTTGAGCGCCTGAGTGCCCGACGTGGCGATCGCATCGGAGACGACCTGGGTCGCTCGCGCCTCGGCCTCGGCGGCGCGTTCGCGCGCTTCGGCGTCGCGGAAGGCTGCTTCGCGGCGGCCTTCGGATTCGAGGATACGGGCCTGCTTTTCGCCCTCGGCCTTGAGCACTGCGGCGCTCTTCGAACCCTCGGCCTCGAGAATCTGCGCGCGCTTTTCGCGTTCGGCCTTCATCTGGCGGGCCATGGCGTTGCTGATGTCGGCGGGCGGGCGGATGTCCTTGATCTCGATCCGGGTGATCTTGACCCCCCACGGCTCGGTCGCCTGGTCAACCACCAGCAACAGCCGCGAGTTGATCTCGTCGCGCTTCGACAAGGTCTCGTCGAGGTCGAGGCTGCCCATCACGGTGCGCAAGTTGGTGGTCGTGAGCTGCATGATCGCCTGATAGACGCTGGACACTTCATACGCCGCCTTGCCAGCGTCGAGCACCTGGAAGAACACCACCGCATCGACGCCGACCATGGCGTTGTCGCGGGTGATGATCTCTTGCCCGGGAATATCGAGGACCTGTTCCATCACGTTGATCTTCTGGCCGACGCGATCGACGAACGGGATGATCAGGTGTAGCCCGGGATGCGCCGCCAGGGTATACTTGCCCAGCCGTTCGATGGTGTAGACGTGCCCCTGGCGGACCACGCGCACCCCCATCAGCAAGAACACCACCACCAGCACCACTAGCGCGATCAAAAAGACTTCCACGTCGAACTCCCGTTCCAGGTACGGTGAGTCTAGTGGTTCCCGCGCCGCGGAAAAGCGGAATCGGAGATCCGTTGCCGTGCTGCGTCAGTAGTGGGATTTCTCGTCGGGCTTGGCGAGATCGTAGCAGGTCTGAAGATCGTACTTCTCGACCCCGGGCCCCGACGCGACGACTTCCTTGAGCATACGGTCGTGCTCTTCGCCGATACTCCGATCCATCCGGTCGCCGCTCAGCCCCTGCGCCTCAAGCGCCTTGCGCTGGCGCGATTCGAGCACCGCAGAAAGAATCTTGAGATCGCGCGATTCGGCGCCGCTGATCCCATCGCGGGCATAGACCTCTTCATAGGCGAGCGTGAGGATCGCGGTGCACTGGCCCAGCGTCGGCTTGGCCAGCGGCGGCACTTCGGCGTTTAGCCGGGGCAGGCACGGGGTGATCGTGCGGGATAGCGTGCCCTGCGGATCGCCCATCGCGGCGGCCAGCTTCTGCAAGCGCTCTACCTCTCCCTCGAGCAGGGCTTTCACCGCTTCGCGGCTGGCACCGGTCTGGTCGATGGTTTTCGCCCCGAACCGGACGAAGTATTCGCGCCCGCGGACCTTGAGCGGAGGAAACCGCAGCGCCGCTTCCTCGCCGCGCGCTTGATCCGACGCGACGATCGCGAACACCGCCGAACACGTCAGTTGCGCTTTCTGATCGGCATTGAGTTCGGGAAGCTTGAGCAAACCGGGCGGGGTGGGCTGGGCTGCCAGCGGGGTGGTGAGAAGAGCGGCTAGCGCGGCGATAGCAGGAAAGCGGATCATCGCGTTCCTATAGGGTTCGTCATGCGCCCGGTCATGAACAAAAAAGGGGGCCGCGGGGAAAGCTTGCGCACTCGCCGCAGCCCCGGGGAGGAGGCGCGCCCGGTGGGCAGGGGTAGAGACCGGGCGCGCTGGGATGGGTTTAGCGGCGGGCCACCGCAGCGGTCTTTTCGCCGTTGCACTTGGCCAGGCCTTCGGCGTCGAACGCTTCGCCCTTGGCGGTAAAGCTGGCGACTTCGCCGAGCTTGCGGGCGAGGCGGGCGCAGACGACTTCGGCACGCGAGGAGCCTTCGTTGCCGCGGCAGGTGGCGCCATCGCACTTCCACGCGACGTCGTTGACGACGGTATTCTTGGCAGTGGAAATCGGCGCGGCGAACTGGACTTCGTAGAACGAGGTCGATGCGGCGTGGGCCGGGCTGGTCGTCGCGCCGAA
>JANMQW010000293.1:0-5031 GCA_031370725.1 Novosphingobium sp. | reverse complement strand
TCCCCCGCCCGGCCACCCATAAGGTACAATGTCCTGGGTGGCCGGGCGGGGGAGCGGGCTGGTGCCGACTGCTAAAACATCAGTGCCCCGCCTGCTCGCCGCGTTCGAGGCCTGACGCCTCCAGCTGCGCGTCGATCTGCTCCATCAGCCGGTCCAGCCCCGCCTGGTCGTCGCTTTCGGCCCGGGCGACCAACACGTCCTGGGTGTTCGAGGCGCGCAGCAGCCACCAGCCGTCAGCGGTCGAGACCCGCACCCCGTCGGTGGCATCGACATCGGCGCCCGCCGCCGAGAGCCGCGCCTTGACTTCGTCGACCACCGCGAACTTGCGGCTTTCGTCGACCTGGAAGCGCAATTCGGGCGTGTTGACCAGCGGCGGCATCTCGCCGCGCAACTCGGTCAGCGACTTGTCCAGCCGTACCGTCGCCGCAATCAGCCGGATCGCGGCGTAGAGCGCGTCGTCGTAGCCGTAATACTGGTGCGCGAAAAACACGTGACCGCTCATCTCGCCGGCCAGCTCCGCACCAGTTTCCTTCATTTTGGACTTAATCAGGCTGTGCCCGGTCTTCCACATGATCGGCTTGCCGCCGAGCTCCGCCACCCGTTCGAACAGCGCGCGACTGGCCTTCACATCCGCGATAATCGTGGCTCCCGGGACCATCCGCAGGAGATCCTCGGCGTAGATCATCAGCAACTGATCGCCCCACACGATCCGCCCGGTGCCATCGACCGCACCGATGCGGTCGCCATCGCCGTCGAAAGCCACTCCGAAATCGAGCCGCTTGTCCGCGACCAGCCCGCGAAGATCGGCGAGGTTCTTTTCCTCGGTAGGATCAGGGTGATGGTTGGGAAAATTTCCGTCGATATCGGTAAACAGCGTGAAGTGCTCCCCTGGGAGCCGGGCGACGAGCGCTTCGAGCGCGGGGCCCGCCGCGCCATTGCCCGCGTCCCAACCGATGCGAAGTCCGGCCAGGCGATCGTTGCCGATCCCGCTGAGCCCTTCAACCAGCCGATCGATGTAGGCGGGCATGACCTCGCGGGTCTCGCTGGTGCCGACGCCCGAAGCCCATTCGCCGGCGGCGGCCATCCGGCCGAGTTCGGTGATGTCCTCGCCGAAGAACGGCCGGCCCTGCATTACCATCTTAAAGCCATTGTAATTGGCGGGATTGTGGCTGCCGGTTATCTGAATGCCGCCCTGCACATCCTCGGCTGAAGCTTCTGCGTAATACAGCATCGGGGTCGGCCCCATGCCGATCCGCACCACATCAACGCCGCTGGCGTTAAGTCCCTCGACCAGCGCATGCTCAAGGATCGGCGAGCTGATCCGCCCATCATAGCAGACCGCAACTTTCGTCCCGCCCGCCTCGCGCAGCTTGGTCGCGAACCCGCGTCCGATCGCGCGCGCGTCGTCGGGGCCAAGCGTTTCGCCGATGATTCCGCGAATATCGTATTCACGCAGCGTGGTGGGGTGGAAGGTGTGGGTCATGGGGGCGTCCTAGGCAAAAGCGGGCCACTCATGGCTATGGCCGAGCGGATGTTGTTTTAGTCGCGAGGCGACGAAGAGTTCCCCGGCAACCGCGCCAAAAGCAGATCCCGCGCTGCATTGGCCTCATGGACCTGTTCGTTCGACCCGCCGCGATCGGGGTGGACCTGCGCGATCAGGCGACGATGCGCCTCGGCGATGTCGCCTGCCCCGGCATCGCGGGCCACCCCGAGCACCGCGCGCGCCTGCGCCTCGTCGGACGATGCAGTCGCGGATTTGAACATCTCCCACGGCCATTTGCCCGCCAGCATCCGGCACGCGATGCTAGCCAGGACCAGCAGCCACAGCAGCGTCACGCCGCGTTCACCAGAGCCAGTTCGGGTTCGGGCTTCACCGGCACTGGCAGATTGAGCCCGGCCACGAGCTGGCGCAGTTCCTGCCGTGCGACTAGGTGGCTGGTGCCGAGTTCGCCGAGTTGACCCTTGTCGAGCAACGTCAGTCCTGAAGGGAACAGCTCGCGATAGATCACCCGCTCGCTCAGCCCCTGGGCGACGCGGAATCCGACCCGTTTTGATAACTCGGTCAGCGCCTGGTCGAGGCGTCGCATGTTGCGCATTTCGACATGGCCCGAACGGTTACGCACCACCACCCAGTCCATCTCGCGGCGGCCTTCTTGGATCGTCGCCATCGCCCGCTTCTTGCGCGCTTCCCAGATCATCTCGGCATAGAACGAGAGCTTGCGGACCTTGAACGTCTCGGCATCGACCTGCCCGATCAGGTCGAAATCGACAAAGCTGTCGTTGAGCGGCGTGACCAGCGTATCGGCGCGAGTGGCGACGTGGCGGGCGAACGGATCGTCGCGCCCGGGGGTGTCGAACAGCAGGTAATCGTAACCATCGCCGAGTTCTTCGGAGAGCTGGTCGAGCGCTTCGACGGTCTCGCCGCGAAATACCGCAAATTCCGGACCCGGCAACTGCACCTTCCGGCGACGCTGGGTTTCGGCGCGGTTTTCGAGGTAGCGGTGGAGCGTGCGTTGACGCGAATCGAGATCGATCGCTGCGACTTTTGCACCCTGATACGCGAGCGCCACCGCGACATGGACCGCGGTGGTCGATTTTCCGGTTCCGCCCTTCTCGTTGGCGAAAACGATCCGGTGCGGTTGAGGACGGAACCCGGTGGGACGGGATTGACCCGGCATGGTAACGGCACTTTCCTTTGCTATACAGGAGCGCTCTAGAGCGTTTTCAAATCAGATGAAATCATCTGGCGGCTCGGAACACGCGGTACGAACAACAACTGAAGCGGAGCGCGCATGCAAATCATCCACGTCCTGGCAGATCTGCGCAAGGCGCGCGGGCTCCTGACCCGTGGAAAGCTCGCGCTGGTCCCGACGATGGGCGCGCTGCACGAAGGCCACCTCGCGCTCGTGCGCGAGGCGCGGGTCCACGCGGCGCACGTCGCGGTCTCGATCTTCGTCAACCCGCGCCAGTTCGGGGTGAGCGAGGACCTGGATACCTACCCGCGCCAGCTGGAGCACGATTGCGCCCTGCTCGAGCCCTTAGGGGTGGATCTGGTGTGGGCTCCTTCGGTGGCGGAAATGTACCCGCCCGGCTACGCCACCAACGTCGCCGTCTCCGCTATCAGCGAAGGGTTGTGCGGTGCCGCCCGGCCCGGTCATTTCGACGGGGTGGCAACCGTGGTGTGCAAGCTGTTCAACCAGGTTCGCCCCGACCTTGCGCTGTTCGGCGAGAAGGACTGGCAGCAGCTAGCGGTGATCCGCCGCATGGCGCGCGACCTCGATCTTGCGCAGCCGCAGGAGATCAGCGGCAGCCCGACCGTCCGCGAAGCCGATGGCCTCGCGCTGTCATCGCGCAATGCCTACCTGAGCAGCGACGACCGGATCCGCGCGGCGATCCTTCCCGCGGCGATGAAGAAGGCGGTGGCCGAGATTTCCGCGGGCAAGCCGGTGTCCGAGGCGCTCAACCGCCTGGTCGCGGCGCTGCTCAGCGGTGGCTTCACCGCGGTCGATTATGCCGAACTGTGCGATGCGGAGAGCCTGGCGGTCCTGACCGAGCGTCCCACCGACTTTGCCCGCCTGCTCGTCGCAGCGCGGATCGGCGGCACCCGGCTGATCGACAACATGGAAGCCTGGAGCGGCTGGAGCTGGAGCGGGTAAGGGGAATCGAACCCCTCTAGCTAGCTTGGAAGGCTAGTGCATTACCACTATGCTATACCCGCGTATTGGTCGCCCTATAGGGTTCGCAGCGCAGGCGGGTCAATGTCCCGGGAAGTCTACCAGCGCATCGACGTGAAGCCCCGCAATGCGCAATCGCGCGGCACCGCCGAGGTCGGGCAGGTCGATCACGAACAGCGCGTGGCTGACCGCAGCGCCCGCCTGGCGCAGCAGCGTGGTGGTGGCCAGCGCGGTGCCGCCGGTGGCGATGAGGTCGTCGACGATCACCACTTTCTGGCCAGGAAGCACCGCGCCGGGATCGATCTCGAGCCGGTCGGTGCCGTATTCGAGCGCGTAATCGATGCCGATCGCGCGAACCGGCAGCTTGCCCGGCTTACGCACGGGCAGGAACCCGAGACCGAGCTGCGCCGCAACCGCCGCGCCGAAGATGAACCCGCGCGCCTCCATTCCAGCGACGAGCTCAGCGCCAGAGGCTTCGGCACGCCGGGCGAGGTGGCCGACGCACGCGGCAAAGCCTTCGCCGTGGCCGATCAGCGTGGTGATATCGCGGAACAGGATGCCGGGCGCCGGGAAGTCCGGAACGGTCCGGATAAGCGCGCGCAAGTCTGCGGGGGTCATCCAGTGTTCACCCCTAATTTCAATCCTCGTCATCCCCGCGAAAGCGGGGATCCGTCTCTGGCGTTTCATCTGGTTGCAAAGGTATGAGATGGATTCCTGCTTTAGCGGGAAGGACGAAACCGGAGAAGCTACAGCAAACCCTCAGTGCTTCTTGTCGCGCCAGACATTTTGATAAGCCATGTAAGCCAGCCCGGTCAGGACGACCAGGAACAGCAGCACCGGCCACCCGGTCTGGTTGCGCTTGGCCAGCTTGGGCTCGGCAGTCCACACGAGGAACGCTGCAACGTCCTTGGCCATCTGCGACACGGTCGACTTGGTCCCGTCACCGAAGGTCACCTGCCCGTCGCTGGTCAGTGGCGGAGTCATCGCTAGATTCAGATTGGGGAAATAGGGGTTGTAGTGCAGCCCGGTCGGCGTCTTGGCATCGGGGTACTGCTTGAGCAGCGCCGCGGGCTGGGTCTGGTATCCGGTAAGCAGCGAATAGACATAGGCCGGACCTTCGTGGCGGGCCTTGGTCATCAGCGACAGATCGGGGGGGATCGCGTTATTGTTGGCGGCGCGTGCGGCAATGTCGTTGGCGAACGGCTTGGGGAAATAATCGGTGGCGAGGCCCGGGCGGGTGTTGACCTCGCCCGTATTGGGATCGACGCCGGGGACCTGGAAGCCCTTGGCGATCGCCTTCACTTCAGCTTCGTTATAGCCAATTTCACGCAGATCGCGAAACGCGACGAGGCGCATC
>JANMQW010000034.1:0-7262 GCA_031370725.1 Novosphingobium sp. | reverse complement strand
CAGGGTCTGTGCCTCGATGATCAGCGCCATGTCCTTGGCCTTGGTGCCCAGGCTGATAACGTCGCCCGGCGCCACGCGGCGGCTGGCAATGTTGCACTTGACCCCGTTGACCAGGATGTGGCCGTGGCTGACGATCTGGCGGGCCGAGAAGATCGTCGGCGCGAACTTGGCGCGGTAAACGATCATGTCGAGGCGACGCTCGAGCAGGCCGATCAGGTTCTGCCCGGTATCGCCCTTGATCCGCGCGGCTTCCTGATAAGTGCTCTTGAACTGCTTTTCGGTGACGTCGCCGTAATAGCCCTTGAGCTTCTGTTTGGCGCGCAGCTGGATGCCGAAGTCCGAGACCTTGCTCTTGCGGCGCTGGCCGTGTTGGCCGGGGCCATAGCTGCGGCGGTTGACCGAGCTTTTGGGACGGCCCCAGATGTTCTCGCCCATGCGGCGATCGAGTTTGTACTTCGACGATTTACGCTTCGACATGTGTCTTTCAATCCATTTGCTGCCGCGCAAAGACCAACGGCCCTGCCAGCTTTTGCACGAACAACAGGTTCACGCTTCACCCGGAACCGCACCGTTGAGCCTGTAAAGACACAACGCGGCCACCGCTTCACCGGGATGCGGGGCCAATTGCGAAGGCGGGCGCGTAGACGGGGGGGTTGCAAAGGTCAAGCAGGCGAGGCCGAAATCAGAAGCCTCCGTCGCTACCTCCGCCGCGCGAGTTGCCCTTGCGCTCCATCATCTGGTCAGTGGCATCGCCGGTCTGTTCGGCGATCTTGTCCCAGGCCTCACGGCTCATGCAAACGCGCTTCCTGAAATAAGACCCTGTGTTGACGATCGATCGGCATACCGGCTTGTCAGGCTTGACAGGCTTGGCCGCGGATGCGGGTGGATCGGCGGCCAGACTCGGTGCGGAGATCAGCGCGGCGGCGGCCAGTGCAAGGTTGAAACGAGACATGGATGACTCCAGGGGGATGCGGGCAACAAGACGACCGATGGAAGACGGCAGCTATGTGTAGCGGTGGGCAACCCTTATGCCGCCGGAGATTAATCGAACCCGCATTGCGGGCCTTCTTCCGATCGGTCCCAAACAATTTATGTTCCTGTCGCCCCCAATCGTCAACAGTCTCTGGCCGTTCGAGACGCGAAGGTCCGGGGAATCCATCTGAAAGCACAGGATTCCAGACCATGCCAAGCGGATCCAGGGCTTGCCGACGTTTGCAGGAACACATGGCACAAACGCGCGGAACAGCATTGTAATAACTTTGGGCTTATATCGCTGGGCCTATGCCCCCGGGATATGCGCGGACACCGCCTCACCGGAGTTTGGGACAATCGCAAAGGCGGGCGCCTGCCCAAATGGTGGCGAAGGCCGACCGGCTCGACTTGACCGCGCGTGCCGCGCTAGAGAGTACCATGATTCCTCAAACTCCTCCCGAAGATTGTCAGACAATGGCGCAGGTTCGCGCCGGGATCGATGCGCTCGACCGCGAACTGGTCGCGCTGCTCGCCCGCCGCTTCGCCTACATGCGCGCCGCGGCGCGGATCAAGCCAGAGCGCGGGTTGGTGCGGGACGAGGAGCGCAAGACGGTGGTGATTGCCGCCGCGCGAGCAGAGGCCCTACGGCTCGGCGCTCCGGCAGAGCGGATCGCGGCGCTGTGGGAGGCCCTGGTCGAACACTCAATCGCCTACGAGCTCGAACAGTGGGATGCCAAACTCTAAAACATCCGGGCTAGTCGTCGCGCGGCTGCCGGTTCAGATGGGTCAGAACCCCGCGAAAGGTGCGCAGCTCAAGGTGGGTCCAGCCCGGCTTGGTCAACAGCCCGCGCAAGGTGCGGCGGGTGGCCGCCGAGCGCCCCGACGGGTGGTAATAGCCGCGCGGATCCAGCATGCCATCGAGTTGCGCGATCATCCCCTCCAGTTCCTCTTGAGGGGCGGGTGGCAGCAGCTTCTCAAGCGTGGGCTGCGCCAGTTCCTGGAATTTCGACCACTCATAAGCACACAGGATCACCGCCTGGGCCAGGTTGAGCGAGCCGAACGCTGGGTTGACCGGGACGGTCACGATCGCCCGGGCGAGCGCAACGTCGTCGGTTTCCAGCCCCGATCGCTCGGGTCCGAACACCAGCGCCGAACGCCCCGCGTCGTGGTGGATCGCGTGGGCGGCCTGTTCGGGAGTGAACACCGGCTTGGTCACCCCGCGCTTGCGAACCGTGGTGGCATAGACATGCGCGCAATCGGCCACCGCATCGGCCAGCGTGGAGTGCACGGTGGCGCGCTCGAACACTTCGTCGGCCCCCGCCGCGGCGGGTCCGGCGGAAGGGTTCGGCCACCCGTCGCGCGGGCTTACCAGGCGCAGCTCGGTCAGCCCGAAGTTGAGCATCGCCCGCGCCGCCTTGCCGATGTTCTCGCCCAGTTGGGGGCGGACGAGGACGATAATTGGTGGGTCAGTTCTGCCCGACATCCCGCACCGTTCCCGCAAACTCTTCGAAATCGCGCGCTTCGGAAAACTCCCGGTAAACGCTCGCAAAACGGATGTACGCGACCGAATCGAGTTGCCGCAGACCTTCCATCACCATCTCGCCGATCGCGCTGGCGGGGACTTCGCTTTCGCCCATTGTCTCGATCTGGCGCTGGATCCCCGATACCAGCTGGTCGAGCCGTTCCTGGGCAATGCCGCGCTTGCGGCAGGCCAATGCGACCGATTTCTCAAGCTTGGCGCGTTCGAACGGTTGGCGCAGCTCGCCGCGCTTGACCACCACAATCTCGCGCAGTTGAATCCGCTCAAACGTTGTGAACCGCGCACCACAGCTTTCGCACTGGCGGCGGCGGCGGATCGCGGTGTTGTCCTCGGTCGGGCGCGAATCCTTTACCTGGCTGTCGTCATGCGCGCAGAACGGGCAGCGCACCTAGACGCGGGCCATCAGGGGCGCAGGCGCTTGTAGAGCATGAACGCCGCGCCGCCCAGTAGGCCCACAGGAATGCTCAGCACCGGCAGCACCAGTCCCGCAACCGCGCCAACCGCGCCACCGATCAGAACAGGCTTGGTCGAGGGGTGATGGAGGCCTTGTTTGGCCATGCCCTTGATCTCAGCACCCGCATCGCTGAGAAGGTTGTCGCCGCCGCCGCGGTTGTCGTTGGGATCGCGATAGTCGTCATTCATTTCGCCGCTCCGATTAGTTTTTAGTCAGGGCTTTATAGCCCACGAACGCTGCGCCGAGAGTGGCACCTGCCGTAAAAGTAAGAAACGGGATGACGGTCGCAACCCCGAGTCCGAGAACCGCTCCACCGGCGATCTTCTTAATCGTATCATTGGCTAACAAATCACGAGCTGCAAGGTCAGCATTTTCCAAGGCACCCGCGGCAAAGTCTCGCAAAACAACTACACGCTCACGCATCCCGGACGGACGCTGATCGGTTCCACAAGCGCTGCAATACGTCGCATCCCCAAAAACCGGTTCAGTGCATTTGATGCAAATGGTCGAGGATTCGATCTCTTGCATCGTCATATCTCCGGATAAATCGGGAAGGCTGCGCACATCTCTTCGACCCGCGCACGGACCCGGGCTTCGACCTGACCGTCGCCCTCGTCGCCGTTGCGCGAAAGGCCATCGACCACTTCGGCGATCAGCGCCCCGATCTGGTCAAATTCGGCCTCACGAAAGCCGCGCGTGGTGCCCGCGGGGGTACCGAGGCGAACCCCCGAGGTCACGAACGGGCTGCGCGTGTCGAACGGGATGCCGTTCTTGTTGCAGGTGAGGAACGCCCGGTCGAGGCCCTTTTCGGCGGCCTTGCCGGTGACGTTCTTGGCGGTCAGATCGACCAGCATCGAGTGGTTGTCGGTGCCGCCCGACACCACCCGCAGTCCATGCTGCTCGACGCTGGCGGCCAGCGCGCGGGCGTTGCTTACGACCTGGCGGGCATAGGCCTTGAATTCGGGCCGCAGCGCTTCGCCAAACGCGACCGCCTTGGCCGCGATCACGTGGACCAATGGACCGCCCTGCATGCCCGGAAACACGGCCGAATTGAACTTTTTGGCCAGCGCCTCGTCGTTGGTCAGGATCACGCCTGAGCGCGGGCCGCGCAGCGATTTGTGCGTGGTAGTAGTGACGACATGCGCGTGCGGGAAGGGCGAAGGGTGGGCGCCGCCCGCGACCAGCCCCGAAATGTGCGACATATCGACCATCAGAATTGCGCCCACGTCATCCGCGATGCGGCGAAATTCGGCAAAGTCCCAGGTGCGCGAATAAGCGGTGCCTCCCGCGATGATCAGCTTGGGCTTGTGCTCGTGCGCCAGCCGTTCGACCACTGCCATGTCGAGCAGTTCGTCGTCGGCGCGAACGCCATAGGAAACCGGGTTGAACCACTTGCCGCTCATGTTGACCGGCGAGCCGTGGGTCAGGTGACCCCCCGAGTTGAGGTCGAGACCCATGAAGCTGTCGCCGGGGGTCAGCAGCGCCAGGAACACCGCCTGGTTCATCTGGCTGCCGCTGTTGGGCTGGACGTTGGCGAAAGCGCAGCCGAATAGAGCCTTGGCCCGCTCGATCGCCAAGTTCTCGACCACGTCGGCATATTCGCACCCGCCGTAGTAACGCTTGCCCGGATAGCCCTCGGCGTACTTGTTGGTGAACACCGAGCCGGTCGCCTCGAGCACCGCCAGGCTGGTGACGTTTTCCGATGCGATCAGCTCGATCTTGGTCTGCTGACGGTGAAGTTCGCCGCGGATCGCCGCGGCAATCTCGGGGTCGGCGCTCGCCAGGTGTTCGGTGAAGAAGCCGGCCGAACGAATCGGTACATAAGCTTCGGCGGTCATGGTCATGCGGGAACTCCAGCAGGCTTTAGATCGTTTTGGGCGGCGGGAAGGGGAGGGTGCGCCAGCTTTTCGACCCGCCTGCAATGACGGCCGCCGGCGAATTTGGTGGCTAGAAAGGCTTCGATGCAGGCCTTGGCCATCTCGATCCCGATCAACCGCGCGCCCAGCGCGATGACGTTGGCATCGTTGTGCGCACGGGCCAGGGCGGCGGACAAGGGCTCGGAAACCAGCGCACAACGCACCGCCGGGTTGCGGTTGACGGCGATCGCAATCCCGATTCCGCTGCCGCAAAGTGCCACGCCGGATTCGGCTTCGGCCCGCGCAATCGCGTCGGCGAGGATATAGCCATAATCGGGATAGTCGACACTGGCTTCGCTGTCGGGGCCAAGGTCGAGGACAACGTGGCCGGAGCCGCGCAGCCAATCGGCAAGTTCTTGCTTGAGCGCGAAGGCTGCGTGGTCAGAGGCAATAGCGATTTTCATGGTTCGCCCATACGTGGCTGCGGCGATTCGCTCCACCCCGCCGGACGGGTTTTCCCGACTACTGGTCCAGAAAGCTGCGCATTTTGCGCGACCGGCTGGGGTGCTTGAGCTTGCGCAGCGCCTTGGCTTCGATCTGGCGGATGCGTTCGCGGGTGACCGAGAACTGCTGCCCGACTTCCTCGAGCGTGTGATCGGTGTTCATCCCGATCCCGAAGCGCATCCGCAGGACGCGTTCCTCGCGCGGGGTGAGGCTCGCCAGAACCCGCGTTACGGTTTCTTTGAGGTTGGCCTGGATCGCGGCATCGACCGGGATGATCGCGTTCTTGTCTTCGATGAAATCGCCCAGATGGCTGTCTTCCTCGTCGCCGATCGGAGTTTCGAGGCTGATCGGCTCCTTGGCGATCTTCATGACCTTCCGAACCTTTTCCAAAGGCATGGAAAGGCGTTCTGCCATCTCCTCAGGAGTTGGCTCGCGGCCCTGTTCGTGAAGGAACTGGCGGCTGGTGCGGACCAGCTTGTTGATCGTCTCGATCATGTGGACCGGGATGCGGATGGTGCGTGCCTGATCGGCGATGCTGCGGGTGATCGCCTGCCGGATCCACCACGTGGCATACGTGCTGAACTTATAGCCGCGGCGATACTCGAACTTGTCGACCGCCTTCATCAGCCCGATGTTGCCTTCCTGAATAAGATCAAGGAATTGCAGGCCACGGTTCGTGTACTTTTTGGCGATCGAAATCACCAGCCGCAAGTTGGCCTCGACCATTTCCTTCTTGGCGATCCGCGCCTCGCGCTCGCCCTTCTGGACCATGTTGACGATCCGCCGGAACTCGCCCAGCGACATGCCGGTTGCGGCCGCAATGTCCGCCACTTCGGCGCGAATCCGCTCGACCGGGTCGGCCTCGTTCAGCGCAAACGCGCCCCACTTCTTGTCCTTGGCCGCCTGCGACTGGAGCCAGCCCTCATCGAGCTCGTGCCCGACGTAGCTATCGAGGAAGTCCTTGCGGTTGACCTTGTGACGCTCAGCCAGACGCAGCATCTGTCCGCCAAGCGCGGTCAGGCGGCGGTTGAAGGCATACAGGTTGTCGACCAGGAATTCGATCTTGGTGGCGTGGAACTTCACGCTCTCGACTTGCGCGGTCAGCTCCTCGCGCAGCGCCTGGTACGATTTTTCCTTGCCCGTGCTCAGCGCTTCGCCCGCACCCAGCGCGTTGAGGCGCTCGAGCTGGAGCTTCTCGAACTTCCTGAAAAGCGCGGTGATCTCGGCAAATTTCTCAAGCGCCTGCGGCTTGAGCTGCGCTTCCATCTGGGCGAGGCTGAGGGTGTTGTCCTCCTCTTCCTCTTCCACCGGGCGGCGGGCGCGGCGCTCGATCCCGTCTTCGTCGTCTTCGTTGGCGTCGACCGATTGCTCTTCGGGCTCTTCCTCTTCCTTGAACGAGGGGCCCGCAGTCTTCTCGGTGATCTCGCCGTTATCGTCGGTTTCCTCGCCGTCCTCGGTGAGGTTTTCGGGCGGGGGTTCCTTGGTCAGCATCGCGTCGAGATCGAGGATCTCGCGCAGCTGCATCTCGGCAGCGTTGAGCGCTTCCGACCACTGGATGATCGCGTGGAAAGTGATCGGGCTTTCGCACAGCCCCAGGATCATCGTGTCGCGTCCGGCCTCGATCCGCTTGGCGATGGCGATTTCGCCTTCGCGGCTGAGCAGCTCGACCGCACCCATCTCGCGCAGATACATCCGCACCGGATCGTCGGTGCGCTCGATGATTTCCTTTTTCTTCTCGATCACCGGCGAATCGCTGCCGACGGGATCGGGCTCGTCGACTTCATCGACCGCGGGGTCTTCGGCTTCGGCGGTATCCTCGTCGCTTTCGACGATGTTGACGCCCATCTCGCTGATCGCGGACATGATGTCCTCAATCTGCTCGGATGTCATCTGGTCCTGCGGAAGCGCCTCGTTGAGCTCGTCATAAGTGATTACA
>JANMQW010000278.1:0-4425 GCA_031370725.1 Novosphingobium sp. | reverse complement strand
GTGACCACCGCTGCGCTCGACGACGTGGTCCGCCAGATGACGTTGGATGGTGGCGCGGTACCCGCTACGCTGGGCTATCGCGGCTATACCCATTCGTGCTGCATCTCGATCAACCACGTGGTGTGCCACGGCATCCCGTCGGAAAAGACGCTCAAGGATGGCGACATCGTCAATATCGACGTGACCCCGCTGCTCGATGGCTGGCATGGCGATACCAGCCGGATGTATCTGGTCGGCGACGTTCCCTTGAAGGCGCGTCGCCTGGTCGAGGTGACGTACGAGTGCCTGATGATCGGCATCGAACAGGCCCGCCCCGGTGCGCGGCTGGGCGATATCGGCGCGGCGATCCAGCGCCATGCCGAAGGCCACCGTTATGGCGTGGTCCGTGAATTTTGCGGCCATGGCGTGGGCCGGCTGTTCCACGACGCTCCTGAAGTGATCCACGCCGCACGTGCCGGCACCGGACCCGAACTGCGCCCGGGGATGTTCTTCACGATCGAGCCGATGATCAACCTGGGCAAGCCGCCGGTGAAGCTGCTCGAGGATGGGTGGACGGCGGTGACCCGCGACCGCTCGCTCTCGGCCCAGTTCGAACACTCGATCGGAATCACCGAAGACGGTTGCGAGATTTTCACGACGAGTCCGCTGGGGCTGAACCGGCCGCCGTATTGACAAGTCCGATCTGTCAGTCGCGTCTTTATGCCTAAAAAACGGGCAGGGGTGCGCGTATTTTCGGCATGAATTGCGGTTGCGCCGCGAATTTTCTTGCAGTCGCGGAGGTTTCACGCGTGCGAAAATTGCTGCACCCGCGAAAAAGCGCCTTCCGCGCTCGGCCGCAATCGCATAGACACGCCGCTCAAGCCATTGGCACGATTCTTGATGAGTTTGTGCCTGTCGCGGCGTTGCGCAAAAGCCGCTTGGGGGTCCTGTGAAGAAGATCGAAGCGATCATCAAACCGTTCAAGCTCGACGAGGTGAAGGAGGCGCTTCACGAAGTTGGCGTGTCGGGCATCACCGTGACCGAGGCCAAGGGCTTCGGTCGCCAGAAGGGCCATACCGAGCTGTATCGCGGCGCCGAATACGTCGTCGACTTCCTCCCCAAGGTGAAGCTGGAAGTCGTCGTGCCCGATAACCTGGCCGAGCGCACGGTCGAAGCGATTGCCTCGGCGGCACAAACCGGGCGGATCGGCGATGGCAAGATTTTCGTGTTCCACGTCGAAAGCGCGCTGCGCATCCGCACCGGCGAGCGCGACGACGACGCGATCTGACAGGAGTTCCCCGGGGGTGGCCCGTGGACGGGCGGACCCTCAAAAAGAAATCACCCCCTAGCCCCTCCCGCCTGCGGCAGGGGAACAAGACGAAGGATCTACAATGGCCAAGGCAAAGGACGTTCTCGCCCGGATCAAGGACGAGGAAATTGAGTGGGTCGATCTGCGGTTCACCGATCCCAAGGGCAAATGGCAGCACCTGACGATGGTCGCCGCGCTGATCGGCGAAGATGAGCTCGAGGACGGGCTGATGTTCGACGGCAGCTCGATCGAGGGTTGGAAGGCGATCAATGAATCCGACATGATCCTCAAGCCCGATCTCGACGCGATCTATATCGATCCGTTCAGCGCGACCCCGATGATGATCATCTGCTGCGATATCGTCGAACCTTCGACCGGAGACCTCTACAGCCGCGATCCGCGCTCCACCGCCAAGCGCGCCGAAGCGTTCGTGATCTCGTCCAAGGTGGGTGACACGATCTACGTCGGACCCGAAGCCGAATTCTTCATGTTTGACGATGTCCGGTTTTACGACGGCTACACTGGGAACGGTTTCAAGATCGACGATATCGAGCTGCCGACCAACTCCAACCGCGAGTATGATGGCGGCAACATGGGGCATCGTCCCAAGGTCAAGGGCGGCTACTTCCCGGTCGCCCCCGTCGACAGCGCGGTCGACATCCGCGGCGAGATGGTCTCGACGATGATCGAGATGGGCCTGCCGTGCGACAAGCATCACCACGAGGTTGCCGCCGCGCAGCACGAATTGGGGCTGACTTACGGCACCCTCGTGCAGACTGCCGACCGGATGCAGGTTTACAAGTACGTCGTCCACCAGGTCGCGCACGCCTATGGCAAGACCGCCACGTTCATGCCCAAGCCGATCATGTCGGACAACGGCAGCGGGATGCACACCCACATCTCGATCTGGGCCAAGGGCAAGCCGCTGTTCGCGGGCACCGGCTATGCCGGGCTGTCGGACATGTGCCTCTATTTCATCGGCGGGGTGATCAAGCACGCCAAGTCGCTCAACGCCTTCACCAACCCCACCACCAACAGCTACAAGCGGCTGGTCCCGGGGTTCGAGGCGCCGGTGTTGCTGGCCTATTCGGCGCGCAACCGTTCAGCGAGCTGCCGCATCCCCTATGGTGCGGGCGACAAGGCCAAGCGGGTCGAGTTCCGCTTCCCCGATGCGATGGCCAACCCCTATCTGTGCTACTCCGCGCTGGTGATGGCCGGTCTCGACGGGATCAAGAACAAGATCCATCCGGGCGAGGCGATGGACAAGAACCTCTACGACCTGCCGCCTGCCGAACTCGAAAAAGTCCCGACCGTGTGCGGGTCCTTGCGTGAGGCGCTTGAATCGCTCGAGGCCGATCACGCCTATCTGCTCGCCGGCAACGTCTTTTCCAAGGAACAGATCGACGCCTATGCCGAGCTCAAATGGGCCGAAGTGATGCGCTGGGAAACCACCCCCAGCGCGGTCGAATTCGACATGTACTACAGCGCCTGATTCAACGGGATTCGTGCAAACAAATGGGGGCGCCTGGGGAGACCTGGGCGCCCTTTCTGTTGATGGCTCTCACTTGACCGCATAAACCACCAGCACATTGCCCGGCATCTTGCCCAGGCTGCCGTACCCTGAGTTGGCGATCAGCAGACCGTGGTAGGCGATCGGCGCGCTGCCGCCGCTCATTGCTCCGCCGTGGGCTGCGGTGCCGTTTACGGTGGCGAAGGCCACGTCGGTGTCGGCGTCCCACAAGGTGGCTCCGGTGGCGGCGTCGAACGCACGGAGGTGGCCGTCGGTCGATCCGGCGAAGACCAACTGCCCTGTCGCGCTGATCGCCGCCGAATAGCCCGGCTGGCAGAATGGCTTGCGGTTGCAGACGTCGGCTGCGGGCGCACTCCACAGGCTTTTGCCCGTGGCCGCATCGAGCGCATACAACCCGGGCCGCGCCGGGTCGGGATGCTCGCCGCCGTCGGGGAAATCGGAAACCGGCATGAACGCGCGTCCACCGGCTGCCGCGATACCGAAATGGATCCCGCCCAGCGCCCCGCCGCGCCCGACTCTCCGTTCCCAACGCAGTTTGCCGGTGGCGGGATCGAGCGCATAGGCCACCCCCGATTTCTGCCCGGCGAGCAGCACCTGGCTGCCATCGGGCAGAGTGGTCAGCGCCGCGCCGGTGCCGAAATCGTGGTCTGGCCCGAATTTCTCGGGGCAATTGTCAGGCTCGCCGAGCCCGCAGCCCATGTTCCAGCTGTCGCCGCCCAGCGTCTGATTGGCCCAGACCACGCGCCCGGTGCGCACATCCATTGCAACCACCGCGTCGCTCAATGGCGCGGTCGGCTCGGAATAGCTGTCGCCGGTGGTGACGACGACCAGTCCGCGTTTGGTATCGACCAGCGGGCTCGACCAGATCGCGACGCCCGAGGGGCCGAATCGGTCCGCGCCTTTGGCGGTCTTGCCGTGAACCACCGGCGGATCGACCATCCAGGTGCGCCATTTTTCCGCTCCGCTGCGCGCGTCAAGTGCGACCAGCGAGCCGCGGAATGTGCAGCACGCATATCCTGCCGCCGCCGCCGTCACCTCTTCGAACGATGAGACCGGCACGTAGAGCGTCCCGTCCGCCAGCGTCGGGGTGCCGGTGAGCGCCGTACTCGGGTGCCTGTCCATCTCCCGGCTCCACAGCTGGCGGCCGGTCGACGCGTCGAGCGCATAGGCGTTGCCCACCCCGTCGCCGAAGTAGAGCCGGGGAGCGGCGCGCGCGTTTCCCGCGCGCCACGGGCTGATCACGATTCCGGTGCGGATCGAGGCGGGGGCGGTGAACGTCCAGCGCGCGCAGCCGGTCTCGCGGTCGAGCGCATAAACCGTGCCGTCGGCGCTGCCCACGAAGATCGCACCGCCGCCCAGCGTCGGCTGCGACTGGGCGTTGAGCACGTTGGGGAAGGCCACAGCCCACTTTAGCTTGAGCCGCGCGACGTTGCCGCGGTTGAGCCCGGCGACCGCATCGGGAATGGCATGGCCGTTGCCGACATCCAGCCCCCAGTTGGCGAACGGCGGGGTATCGGCGAAATCGAATTTCGCGACCTTGGCGCTACACATCAGCGGCTTGGCGGCGAGCGCCGCCGTATCGAGCCGGCGGTGGGTCAGGAACTCG
>JANMQW010000263.1:0-4022 GCA_031370725.1 Novosphingobium sp. | reverse complement strand
GCTTTATTCACCGGAAATCCTTGCCGCTGCGGTTGGGCTGGCCGAGTTTCCGCTCGACCCTGCGCTGCCGCTTCATGGCGAGGCGCGCTCGCGCAGTTGTGGCAGTTCGCTGAAACTGGCGCTCTCATTGGACGAGCAGGGGCGGATTGCCCGGATCGGTTGCCGGGCGCAAGCGTGTGCGGTGGGCCAGGCGGCGGCACAAATCTTCGCCATCTTCGCACCGGGATTGACCGCAGAACAGATCGCTTCCACCCGAACCGAACTGGCGCAATGGCTCATCGAAGACGGCCCCCCACCCGACTGGCGGGGGATAGACTTGCTCGATGCGGCACGCGATTATCCCGCGCGCCATGGTGCGATCCTGCTGGCATGGGATGCCGCGCTGGCTGCACTGGCTTCACCGCTTCCGGTTCGCTAAGGCGCGGCGGGGTTCGTGCTAGGGAGCGTCAATGACAACTACCGATACGTCAGCGACATCGGGGCCGAGCGCGTCCGATATGCGCCTGGTCATCGCCGCATCGTCGGCGGGGACGATCTTCGAATGGTTCGACTTCTTCATCTACGGCACGCTTGCCGCGTTGATCGGCAAGGCATTCTTCCCCGCCGATAACGTTACGCTGCAGTTGCTACTTGTCTGGGCAGGGTTTGCGGTCGGGTTCGGCTTCCGACCGCTGGGCGCGGTACTGTTCGGATACCTTGGCGACAAGCTGGGGCGCAAATACACCTTCCTCGTGACTGTTACCCTGATGGGAATAGCCACCGCGGGCGTCGGGATGGTTCCGAGCGCGGCGTCGATCGGCCTCGCCGCGCCAGCGATCGTCATCTTCCTGCGGATCATCCAGGGGCTCGCGCTGGGCGGTGAATACGGCGGGGCGGCGATCTATGTTGCCGAACATGCGCCGCCCGCACAGCGCGGCTACTACACCAGCTTCATCCAGGCGAGCGTGGTCGGCGGTTTCGTGCTGAGTCTTATTGTGGTCTTGGCCTGCAGAACGCTAATTCCTCCGGCCGAGTTCGAGGCTTGGGGCTGGCGGGTGCCATTCCTGCTTTCGATAATTCTGCTCGGGATCAGCCTGTGGATGCGGCTCAAGCTATCGGAAAGCCCGGTGTTCCAGGCGATGAAAGCGGCGGGCGAGACTTCGGGCAACCCGTTCGTCGAAAGCTTTACTTATCCTGGCAACGCCAAACGGATTTTCGTCGCGCTGTTCGGAATCGCGGTCGGCCTGAACGTGATCTGGTACACCGCGTTCTTTTCCAGCCTGTCGTTCCTCAAAGGCCCGATGCGGCTGAACGGGACCCATGCCGAAGCACTGGTCGGGATCGGCGGGCTAATCTCGATGGGCTTCTATCTGATTTGGGGCCGCATTTCCGACCGGATCGGGCGCAAGAAGCCGGTAATCTGGGCCAACATCCTGATCCTGCTGCTGCTGTTCCCGATCTTCTGGGGTCTGGGCGCGTTGGCCAACCCAGGCCTTGCCGCCGCCGCCCGCTCGGCTCCGGTCGCCGTGAGCGGTTCCGATTGCAGCTACGATCCGTTCGCCGGCAAGCAAAAGACCCAATGCGGGCGATTGCTCGGTGATCTTACGACGCTGGGTGTGCCCTATTCGGTGTCGAACGATGCCAAAGGCGAAGCGCGAATTTTCGTCGGGTCCGGGGGACCTATGCAGCTTGCACAGTCGGGTGCGGAAGATTCAAAGGTCCGGCAAGCGGAACTCAAGCAAGTGCTGAGCGGATTCGGTTACGACTTTTCAGAGGCGAGGCCTGGTCTGGCGGCTTCATTGGGGATCATCGCGCTGGTCTGCGCGCTCGGATTTCTCTCGGCGATGAACTACGGCCCGGTTGCCGCTCTGCTGGCGGAAATGTTCCCGCCGCGCATCCGCTACAGCTCGATGTCGATCCCCTACCACCTTGGGGCAGGATACTTCGGAGGGTTCCTGCCGCTGATCGCAGGCTACATCATCGCCAAGACCGGCAATGCCTATTCGGGACTATGGTACACTTGGGTGTTCACTGCGATCGCGCTGGTAGTGGCGTGGTGGGGCCTGCCCAATGGCCCACCGCGCGATTTCGCCGATGACTCTGCCTGACTTGGGGCCTGAACCGCCGCCCGCAGCACTGCGGCTGCTGATCGACGAGGCGGCGCTGGCGGACAACTGGCGCGCGCTCGATCGCCTTTCGGGCAGCGCCACCGCGGGGGCCGCAGTTAAGGCCGATGCTTACGGGCTGGGTGCCAGGCAAGCGGTTCGGGTGCTCGCCGAAGCCGGATGCCGGGATTTCTTCGTCGCCCACTGGAGCGAAGTCGCGACGCTGCTCGATTGCGTTCCTCCGGGTTCGATTTCGGTGCTCCACGGGCCCCTGAACGACACTGACGTGGCCTATTGCCGCGCCACGGGGGTCAAGCCGGTACTTAACAGTCTTGCCCAGATTGCGCGCTGGCAGCGGGGCGGGGGAGGGCTGTGCGATCTGATGGTCGACAGCGGGATCAACCGGTTAGGGCTTAGCATGGCCGAGATCGGCGCTGCGGCGGCGGCCGGGCTCGATATCGACATCTGCATGAGCCACCTCGCCAGCGCCGACGAGGACGTGGTCCAGAACGAGGTCCAGCGAGCGCGCTTCGCCGCGATCCGCAGCACCGTTCCGGCGCGACGCTTCAGCTTGGCCAATAGCGCGGGGATTGCGCTCGGCTCGGATTATCATGGACATCTCACCCGCCCGGGCCTCGCGCTGTACGGGGGAATTCCGCGTCCTGAGCTAAGCGGCTTTATCCGCCAGGTCGCCTATCCCCAGGCCGCGTTGCTTCAGGTCCGCGATCTGGGCGTGGGCGACAGCGTCGGCTACAACGCTACGTTCGTCGCGCCACGGGCGATGCGCGTGGGGGTCATCGCGCTGGGTTATGCCGACGGATACTTGCGCTGCTGGTCGGGCAAAGGCCGGTTTCGCTGGAAGGAAACCGAGCTGAACGCGCTCGGCCGGGTCTCGATGGACATGACCGTGATCGACCTGAGCGACGCGCCCGAAGTTGGCGAGGGCGACTGGATCGACGCAATCTACGACCTGCCAACCGCTTCGACCGCCACCGGGCTGTCGCAATACGAATTGCTGACCCTGTTGGGAATGCGATTCGCCCGCGCCTAGGACTCATGTTGCGCTGCACATGCTGCATGCGCTAAGCAGGACGCAGGTGCAGCAAGGAAATCGGCGATGGCGGACAGCAAGTATGCGATCGGTGAACCGGTCGTTATCAAGAAATACGCCAATCGGCGGCTCTACAACACCCGTTCGTCGAGCTACATCACGCTCGATCATCTCGCAAAAATGACCCGAGAAGACATCGAGTTCAAGGTTGTCGACGCCAAGACCGGGGTCGATATCACCCACTCGATCCTGACTCAGATCATCATGGACGAAGAAGCCGGCGGCGAGCAGATGCTGCCCACCAGCTTCCTGCGCCAGCTGATCGCGATGTACGGCAATTCGATGCAGTCGCTGCTGCCCGGCTATCTCGAAGCTTCGATGGACCACTTCCGCGAGAACCAGTCCAAGCTGCGCAAGGCAATCGAGGAATCGATTGGCGCAAATCCGCTCGCCCAGCTTGCCCAGCGCAACATGGAAATGTTCAAGGCCGCGGCGACCGCATTCGTGCCGGGTGTGCGACCGGGCGCAAAGGCTCCTGCCAAAGACGGCGACGAGATCGCCGCGCTCAAGGCGCAGATGGCCGAAATGCAGCAGAAGCTCGACGCGCTGGGGAAGTAACCCACGCGGGGTTTGTATCCCACCGCCCGGCCCGCTAACTGCCGCTTATGACCCAGACCAACATCCGTCACGCGCTGAGCGTGAAGCGCGCCGACGATTTCGCCCAGTGGTACCAGGAAGTGATCTCCGAGGCCGACATGGCGGAGGAAAGCGGGGTGCGGGGGTGCATGGTGATTAAGCCGTGGGGCTATGGCATTTGGGAGCGGATGCAGAAACTGCTCGACGAGCAGATCAAGGCGACTGGCGCGGAAAACTGCTATTTCCCGCTG
>JANMQW010000218.1:0-2151 GCA_031370725.1 Novosphingobium sp. | reverse complement strand
CGAGAGGTACTGTATCGCTTGAGCGAGCGCCTGACCCGGGTCGAAACACATCTTTTCGATGCTCGACCGACTATGCTTGAACGCCCGACCTTGCCGAAGGAATGATCCAATGAAACTCGGCCGTCTCAACCATATCGGCGTCGCCACGCCCTCGATTGCCGACAGCATCGCGTTTTATCGCGACGTCTTGGGCGCGACAAAGATCCATGCGCCGTTCGACCTGCCCGAGCAGGGCGTCAAAGTGTGCTTCGTCGATACGCCCGGTGCCGACGGGGCGCTCAGCGGCACCCAGATTGAACTGGTCGAGCCGCTGCCCGGCAACACCTCGATCCAGTCGTTCATCGACAAGAACCCCGCGGGCGGCCAGCACCACATGTGCTACGAAGTGCCCGAGATCCACGCCGCTAAGGCCTGGTTCGAAAGCCAGGGCAAGCGCGTGCTGGGCGAACCGCGGATCGGCGCGCACGGCACGCCGATCTTCTTCGTCCACCCCCGCGACATGCAGGGCGTGCTCACCGAAATCATGGAAACGCCGAAAGAAGGGGTGCACTGATTGCCTCCCGTCGATGGAGAAAGGATACTTAGCCTTGCGAGCTTGTCCCGCTCGGCGAAGTTGGATTGGGGTGATCGGGCGGCAGTGCGTAACGGCATGATCACCCCCACCCAGCTATGACCAGGCAGCAAGCTGCCAAGTCTTCGCATCACTCCCCCATCGAGGGGGAGAAATAAGGGAGTTTGAATGACATACGAAAAAATCCTGTTCGACGTGGCCGACGAAGTTGCGACGATCACGCTGAACCAGCCCGACCGGCTTAATGCCGCCGCGCCGATCATGTTCGACGAGATTTCGGACGCGCTCGATAACCTGGGCGGCGCTCGGGCGGTGTTGATTACCGGCGCGGGGCGAGCGTTCTGTTCGGGCGCGGACTTGCAGGCGCGCGGTGGCGCGACACCGGTGGGGGCGAGTGGCAGCTACGGCGCACTGACCCGGCATTACAACCCGACCATGCTCAAGCTGTCCAAGCTCCCGGTGCCGGTGATCACAGCGGTCAATGGTCCGGCGGCGGGCGTGGGCTGCAGCCTGGCCCTGGCGAGCGATTTCGCGCTGGCGGGCAAGTCTGCCTACTTCCTGCAAGCGTTCGTCAACATCGGGCTGGTCCCCGATGGTGGTGCATCATGGATGCTGGCGCGGCTAGTCGGCAAGGCCCGCGCCACCCAGATGATGCTGCTGGGCGAGAAGATCCCGGCGGAGCAGGCCGCTGATTGGGGGCTGATCTACAAGTGTGTCGAGGATGGAGTGCTGCAGGACGAGGCCCGCGCGCTGGCGCAGCGGCTGGCCAAGGGGCCGTCGCTCGCCATCGGCATCATGCGCCAGAACATCGCCGCGGCGCTGGACGGCGATTATCCCAGCGCACTGCTGCGCGAAGCCGAGGGCCAGCGGATCGCAGGGGCCAGCGCCGATGCCATGGAAGGCGGGCTGTCGTTCCTTGAAAAGCGCAAGCCCGCGTTCAAGGGCCGTTGATGCTGTTCTTCAACAGCCCCAACCCCGCGCCCAATCCGCGCCGGGTGCGGATCTTCGCCGCCGAAAAAGGCATCGCGCTGGATATCCGCGAGGTGTCGATCGTCAAGCGCGAGCAGAAGTCGCCCGAGTACCTGGCGCTCAACGCGCGCGGGCAGACGCCCTCGCTCCAGCTCGACGACGGCACGGTGATAACCGAGAGCGTGGCGATCTGCCGCTATCTCGAGGCGTTGCATCCCAACCCTGCGCTGTTCGGCACCACCCCGCTCGAAATTGCCCAGATCGAGATGTGGAGCCGCCGGGTCGAGATGATCCTGATGCCGCCGGTCGGCGCGGTGTGGGTCAATACCCACGCGTTCACCGCCGCGCTGCCGGGTCGCAACGCCGAGTGGGGCGAGGCCAACCGCCCCCGCGCCGAAGCGGCGTTCCGGTTTTTCGACCAGTGGCTGGGGACCCGCGAATTTCTCGCCACCAACGCCTATACGATGGCGGACATCCTGCTCTTGACGACGATGGACTTTGCCGCCTTCGTCGGCTGCGGCGCGCCCACCGATTGCCTTGCTCTTGCCGCATGGCACCAACGCGTCAGCGCCCGCCCGAGCGCCGCCGCCTGAGGATTTGACGATGACCGA
>JANMQW010000214.1:0-1995 GCA_031370725.1 Novosphingobium sp. | reverse complement strand
AACCTGATGATCGAACTGCGCGCGACTGCCGGCGAACTCCAAACGATCGAAACCGACCAGCTCAAGCGCGCGGCGACCGATACCATGCGCCTAGAAGGACGGATGGCCCCGCTGCTGGCGGGGCTGTTGCTGCTGATCCTGGGCGCGCTTGCGCTCGGGCTGTGGCAGGTGGTGCGCGGCGCACGGGCCGAGGCGCTGGCCGCCACCGCGCAGGACCTGGGGGAGGCCCGCGACCGCGCCGATTTGCTGGCGCGCGAACTCAACCATCGGGTCAAGAACCTGTTCGCGGTGGTCCTGGCGATCGTCAAGATGAGCGGCAAGGGCGACGCTGCGGCCAAGCCGACGATCGACAAGATCGCCGAGCGGCTCCACGCGCTGCTGCGCTCGCACGAGGTGACCCAGGGTGATGGGACACGGGCCGAGATCGACTTGCGCGAGCTGATCGAAACCGCGCTGGCGCCCTACCGGCTGGGCGATGCCCGCGCCGGGATCGTGGGCGAGCCGGTGATGCTGCGCTCGCACCTCGCGGTGCCGCTGGGACTGGTGCTCCACGAACTGGTGACCAATGCGGTCAAATATGGCGCGCTTGCCGATGGCGATGGCAAGTTGACGGTAACCTGGCGGCGCGAGGACGCCCGGGTGCGCCTGACCTGGCGCGAGGACGGCGCGCCGCTTGAAGCCAAGCCCGCCAGTGAGGGCTTTGGCACGATGCTGATCGCCAGCTCGGCGAGGCAGATCGGCGGGACGATCGAGCGCAGCTTCCACGCGCGCGGGGTCGAAGTGGCGATGGATTTCCCTGTGGGGTGAGCCCGCTCAGGTGTGCTTCACATCCCGCGTCGAACTCACCATTCCCGGCGCGATGAAGCCGATCGGCGAAACCGCCATGGCACGCTTTTTCAACTCGCCTTTCATCTTGGCGTATTCCTCCTCCATCTCCTCGGTCACCGTCGCGCGCGAATCGGCGAGCGCCTCGCGGAAATCGGCGTTGGTGACTTCGCTGACCTCGGGCCCCACCCGACGCAGGGCGTTGAGCCCGGCGCGGCGGACCACGTCCTCAAGGTCGGCGCCGGTGAACCGCGCGGTCTCCGCGGCAACCTTGGCCAGATCGACATCGCTCGCCAATGGCATCGCCGACGTGTGGATTTTCAGGATGTGCAGCCGCCCCTCCTCGCTGGGTGTGCCGACATAGACCAGCTCGTCGAACCGCCCTGGTCGCAGCAATGCCGGATCGACCAGCGCCGGGCGATTGGTCGCGCCGATCACGATCACCGATTGCAGTTCCTCCAGCCCGTCCATCTCGGCGAGGATAGTGTTGACCACCCGCGCAGTGGCCTGTGGCTCGCCCGCGCTGCTGCCGCGCGCGGGGACGAGGCTGTCGATCTCGTCGATGAAGATCAGGCACGGCGCGACTTGACGGGCGCGGGCGAACAACCGCGCGATCTGCTGTTCGCTCTCACCGAACCACTTCGACAGCAGGTCGGATGACTTGATGGAGATGAAGTTGGCCTCGGACTCCTTGGCCACCGCCTTGGCGAGCAGGGTCTTGCCGGTTCCGGGCGGGCCATACAGCAGGAAGCCCTTGGCTGGACGAATGCCGAGGCGATGGAAGGCATCGGGATGCTTCATCGGCAACTCGATTCCTTCGCGCAGCGTCTCGCGCGCTTCATCGAGCCCGCCGATATCGTCCCAGCCGACCGTGGGAACCTGGACCATCACCTCGCGCATTGCGCTGGGCTGGATGCGCTTGAGCGCATCGAGGAAGTCGTCGCGTTCGACCCGCAAATCATCGAGCACTTCGGGGGGGATGGTTTGTGCTTCCAGATCGAGCTTGGGCATGATCCGGCGGACCGCCTCGATCGCGGCCTCGCGGGTCAGTGCAGCCAGGTCGGCGCCGACGAAGCCGTGGGTGGTGCGCGCCAGCTCCTTCAGATCGACCCCTTCGCCCAGCGGCATGCCGCGGGTGTGGATCGCCAGGATTTCGCGCCGCCCGCCCTC
>JANMQW010000200.1:0-18037 GCA_031370725.1 Novosphingobium sp. | reverse complement strand
GATCAGCCAGCCGTTGTTGTTGATGGGGACAAAGACACCGATCTGCATGGGTTAGCCTCTCAGATAATCGAGCACGAGCAGGTTGAAGGTGCCCGGATCGGTGACATTGCAGGCGTGGCCGCCCCAACCCATCCACGCGGTGACTGAAGTAGGCGCGGCTTCGAATGCTTCGGACGCGGTATGCGGCACCAGCATGTCGTCCTTGGCGGCGAGCGCGAGCATCGGCACTGCGAGGCTTTCGAGCTTGTCCGACACATCGAATCCGGCGAGCGCGGCGATGCGCTTCTCCATCGTCTCGCGCCCGGCAAACGACGCGAGCTGATGCGGCAGTTCTGCCTCCAGCGCCGCGTGGTTGTCGCTGATCCACGCCGCCGGGTAGAGGAATATCGGCTGGGAGCGTAGGTAAGCTTCCGGGCCACTGTCGCGCAGCAGCGCGAGGCGGACAGCAAAACAGCGCAGGAAGTGCGGGTCGGGACTCGCCCAGCCGTTGACCACCACCAGCTTGCCCAAACGCCAGGGTGCCGAAAGGGCGAGCGCGAGGCCTGCGACGCCGCCTGCTGCGTGGCCGATCAGATGCGCCTTGGGCAAGCCAAGTGCATCCATCAGAGCCAGAATGTCGGACGCGAGATCGTCCACCGTCACCGTTTCGGGAAGCGCGCGGTCGCTGCGCCCGGTGCCGCGGTGGTCGTAAGCGATCACCCGGAAATGCGAGGCGAGCGCGCGCAGGTTGGGCGTCCAGTAGTCCGCCGAACCGCCCAGCCCCGACGAGAGGATCAGCGGCGGCGCAGCGTCTGGCCCGTGGACCTCGTAGTAGAGGCCCGCAGCCTCAGGCAAGATGCGCGACGCTGGCGATCTCGACCAGGCAATCGGGCTTCACCAGCTCGCACTTGATGCAATAGCGCGCGGGCTTGGGGCCGGGGAAATACTCGGCATAAACCGAGTTAAACGCGGCGTAATCAGCCAGATCTTTGAGAAAGATGTGGTTCATCGCCACGTCCGCCAGCGTTGCTCCGGCCGCTTCGAGCGTGATCTTGATGACGTCGAGCACATGGCGGGTCTGCGCCGCGGCGTCACCGACATGCAGCACCGCCCCGCCCTCGCCCAGCGCCAGGACACCCGAAACATAGACCGTGTTGCCCGCCCCCGTGCGCACTTTGGCCCCGGCCGAATACGGCGCGATCGGGGTGGGGAACTGCGGCGGGTTGATCGGCTCGAAAGGCATCAGGGTTCCTTTTGCGGTATCTGGCCGACCGCGGTGCAGAAATCGGCCACCGTACTGACCCAGCCGAAGAACTTCTCGACGTTGTAGATTGTCGCGGCGCGCACGAAATCGGGGCCGAGGTGGTGGGTCGCGTCTTCGAGCATGACGCCGAAGTATTCGAGGTGGAAGCCGTCGCGCAGCGTCGATTCGACACAGACGTTGCTGGCGATGCCGACAAACACCAGCGTCTTGATCCCGCGGCTGCGCAGCACGCTGTCGAGCTGCGAATTGAAGAACGCCGAATAGCGCGTTTTGTGGAGTCGGATGTCACCCGGCTGTGGGGCGAGCGCATCAACCAGCTCGTAATCCCACCCGCCGCGTGCGAGCAGTTGCCCGGCCAGTTCGGGCCGCGCGCGCATGGTCTTGAGTGCGTTGGACTTGTGCCAGTTGGGGGAAGCCGGGGTGCCCGCTTCGACATAATCGGCGTCCCACCCGTTCTGGAGGTAGATCACCGGCATGCCCACGGCGCGCGCGGTTTCCAGCACCCGCGCGATCTGGCCGATCGCCGAGGCGGCGGGGGCGACGTCGAACCCCGCCTTGTCGACATAGCCGCCCGCGCTGGCGTAGGCGTTTTGCATGTCGATCACGAACACCGCGGTGTCGGCCGGGCTCACCCGCAGCGCCTCGGGCCGGGCGGGCAGGATGGCCGAGTCCGGCCTGGCTGCGGATGGCACGGGGTCGACGACAGGTGAGGTCACCGCGCCACTATCCCGCTGCGGTCGCCAATGATCAAGCCGGATCGCGCTATTTGCGCGCCGCCAGCCACGCCTTGGTCCCCGCTACCTGTCCGGCGCTGTCGGCCAGCCGCTGGCGGATCTGCCCGAGCGTGCGATCGACCGGCTTGCGCTGGTCGGGCTTGAGCCCTGCGGCAAAGTTTTCGAGGGCAGCGATCGTCTCGGGCTTCTGCGCGGTGGCGGCGAGCCGGGCGAAATAGTTGGCCTTGGCTGAATCGTCGATCAGCGCCGCGATCTGGCTCCGGTGCGCCATGGCAAAGGCAAACGCAAGGTCGCCATGGTTCTCGGCGACCTGGCGGATCATAGCGGCGCGCGCGGTCTGGGGCGCGGTGTCGGTGAGCGCGAGATCGAGTGTGGCCTGGGCCAGCACCGGGTCGCTCGCCCGGCCGAGCAGCCCGAAATAGGTCGAGCGTTCGACCAGCCCCGGGCTCGATTTCGCAAGCGCCGCCAAGGCATCCCATTCCGCCCTCGTCGCATTGGTCGCCACGATCCGCAACCACGCAGTCTTGAGCGGCCCGTCGAGCGCGCGCGGGTTGACGGCGAGGGCCGCAAAGCGGCGCCGCGCCTCGGCGGCAACCGCCGGATCGCCCTGCTTGCCCAGCATTGCGATCAAGGCGGTACGCAATTGCGCCTGGGGCAAGGTCTCACCCGCGCGCGGTTCGAACCGCAGCGCAGTCATCCGGGGGCGCCACTGCTTGGCGATCAGCTTCCCCAGCTTGGCCTGCTCGGCCGGATCAACGGCAAGGCTGTCAAACAGCGCGCTCCACTCCTCGACCGCGCCTACCGCGACGTTGGCGTCGCCCCTGGCCGGAACCGCGGAGAGCAGATCGAGCGCCGGTGCCATCGCCTGGTAGCTGGCGCGCGACAGCGCAAGGTTGTCCTTGACCAGCCCGAGCTGATCGATCGGGGCGAGCCGCGGCAGCGCCTTGGTCAGCCCTGCAAGGACGGGTGCAGGATAGAGCGTGCGGAAATAGCCCAGCTGGCCACCGTTGACGACCACCGGGGCGCAGCCCGCGACGGTTGCCTCTCCGCGCCCGCCGGTCAGGACGATCCGCGTCGGTTTGCCGCCCAAAGGTGTCAGCAGCAGCGGCACCCGCCAGCGCAGCGGCCGGGTGGCAACCTCCGCCTTGCGGTCGCGGCTGAACTGGCTCTGTTCAAGCACCAGCCGGGTCGCCCCGCCCACGCACCGCGCCTCGGCGACGCGGACCAGCGGGATACCCGGCTGGGTGGTGAAATCGTTGGCGATCGCGGTCAGCCCGGTTGCCCCGGCTGTCTCCACCGCGCGCCACAAGTCCTGGGTGGTCGCGTTGCCGTAAGCGCGGTCCTTCATGTAGGCGCGCAAGCCTCCGCGCCAAGTGTTCGCGCCAGCATAAGCCTCGAGCATCGAAATCACCGCCTCGCCCTTCTGGTAGGTGATCGTATCAAACGCCTGGTTGGTCTCTTCGACCGTGCGAATGCGCTGGACTACCGGGTGGGTCGAGGCGAACCCGTCTTGCCCCATCGCCGCCTCGCGCCCGCCGACGCGATCGAGAAGCGCGCCCCAGGAGGGGTTGAAGTGGTCGCTGGCCTTGGTCTCCATCCAGCTGGCGAAACCTTCGTTGAGCCACAGGTCGTCCCACCACGCCATCGTCACCAGATCGCCGAACCACTGGTGCGCGGCTTCATGCGCGACAGTGGTGGAGATGCTTTGGCGTGCGGTTGCGCTGGTCAGCGCGGGATCGTCGAGCAAAACCTGTTCGAAGGTGAAGATCGCGCCCCAGTTTTCCATCGCCCCGAAGAACTGCGACTGGCCGGGGCCGGCCACCTCGTCGAGCTTGGGTAGGGGATAGGGCTGGGCGAAATAATCCGAATAATACGGCACCAGATCGGCCAGCGTGTTCAGCGCATATTTGCCTTGAGACGCCTTGCCAACAGGAACGACGACACCGACTTCGGTGCCGTTGCTGGCCTTCTTGGCGATCCGCTCGAAGTCGCCGGTGGCGAAAAACAGCAGGTACGACGACATTTTCGGGCTGGTTGCGAAAGTCACGCGCTTGCGCCCGCCGTCGAGCAGCTCCTCGCGCGCGATCGGCATATTGCTGACCGCCATCTGCGCCCCCGGGACAATCGCCGAAAGGTCGAAGGTCGCCTTGTAGCTCGGCTCGTCGAACAACGGGGCGAAGCGCCGCGCGTCGGGCGCTTCGAACTGGGTGAACAACCCGCGCCGCGGCTCGCCGCTGGCAGTGTCGTTGTAATCGAGCGCGAACAGCCCGTTGGCCTGGGTAGAGATCTTGCCCGCATAGCGTGTCGTCAGCGTGTAGCGCCCCGGCGCAATGGGCTTGGCGCCCTTGAAGCGCACGAGCTGTTGGTCGGGATCGAGCGCGATCTTGAGCGGGATCGCCGCACCGTCGTCGGCAGGAACCAGCCGGGCTTCGGAGATCGCCAGGTCGACGGCGTGGAGTGTGAGTTCGGGGGTGACCGCAAAAACTTCGATCTCGGCGCTGCTCTGCCCGGTGAAGATCAGCTTGGCCGCATCGGGTTCGATCGCGATCGTATAGTGGAGCGGGCGGGCGTTGCGGGGGAGGTCGCTGGGCACGGTTTGCGCGAGCGGCTGGAGAGCCGACACCGCTTGCGCAGCAACGGCGGGACCAAGCGCGGCGGTTCCGCCAAGCAAAAGCGCAGTGGCCAGCGCCACTCTCGAAATCGACATGAAGTTGCGGTCCCGTATATTTTTCGTTCGTCGAGCAGCATTACCCAATCCCGCAACGGTTGCGAGATATTTTCGATCCGCAGCTTTAGGCCTGGGGCAGCGAAACGCTGGCGATCAACCCGCCGCCACCCGGGCGATTGGTCAGGCGCAACGCGCCGCCGTGCTGTTCGGCCACCGCGCGCGCCAGCGTCAGGCCCAGTCCCGCGCCGCCGGTCGCCGAGTTACGGCTCGCCTCGAGCCGCGTGAACGGTTCGAGCATCCGCGCAATTTCTGCCTCGGGAATGCCAGGGCCGTCATCCTCGATCCGGATCACCACCATCGCCCCCTCGCGAGCCAGCGAGACCCGCGCCCGCGCCCCATAGCGCAACGCGTTATCGATCAGATTGCGCAGCAGCCGCCGCAGCCAGGTGGCGCGCGCGGACACGACGATGCGCGGGCCATCGGCGATCGTCACCGGCTTGCCGCGATCCTCGTATTCCTCAACCACCGCCGCCGCGAGCGCGCTCAGTTCGGTTGGTTCGAGCGGATCGGACGGGCGTCCGACCCGCGCCAGGCTGAGAATGTCGTCGAGGCTGCGGTTGATGTCTTCGATGGTGGCCGCCATCTTGCCGCGTTCGGCATCGTCCTCGACGCTCTCGATCCGCACCCGCAGCGCGGCGAGTGGGGTTTTGAGGTCGTGGCCGATCGCGCCGAGCATCACGTCTTTCTCGTCAAGCAAGGTCGCGATCCGCGATTCGAGCGCGTTGTGCGCCGCGATCAGGCGGCGAACGTCGTCGGGGCCTTCGACTGGCAGCGGTTCGCTGCCGTCGCGAGTTCCCGCAAAGCGCTCCATCCGCCGGGTCAGTGCGGCCAGCGGGCGGGTGATCCGGCGCAGCACCAGCGCCACTGCAAGGATCAGCACGCCATACGTAAACAGCGCCTGAAGCAGCAGCGAGCGCAGCAAGCGGCGCTCGCCCGGCGGCACAGGCACCCGCGCGCTGAGCCATTGCCCATCGGGGCGGCGCAGCGCGGCGACAACCAATTCGCTAGGCGGTTCGTGCATCCGCTTCATCACGCGGTCGTGATTTCGCGCCAGCCAGGCGCGCGCATAGGGATCGCGCGCGAGCGGGCGGGCGATCACCATCACCCGGTCGAACGCGACACCTTCGCGGGTCAGGATTTCGGTCAGCGCGCGCTCGGCGGACATGTCGCGCAATTCGCCCGTGGCTTGCGGGGGCGACGGCGCGATCTGAATCCCCATCCGCTCGCCACGGGCTCGCGGTCCCCGGAAGCCTGACCGTTCGCGGGCCTCTCCGCCGGTTAGGCGAAACGCTGCGGCGGAGACCAGCGCCGCTTCGCGCCGCTCGGCCTGGGCGCGATAAATTAGCGCCGCGCTCAGGCCCTGCGCGACCAGCAGCGCAAGCGCGATCGCGAGCAGCAACTGGCCCTGAAGGCTTCTCGGCACGCTCCTCGACCACAATGGCATCAAGCGGGCACCCGGCGAACATCGGCGGCAAACAGATAGCCGCCACCCCAGACGGTCTGGATCAACTGGGGGTTCTTGTTGTCGGCCTCGATCTTGCGGCGCAGGCGGCTGACCTGGTTGTCGACCGCGCGGTCAAACAGATGCGCCTCGCGGCCCTGGACCATATCGAGCAGGCGATCGCGATCGAGCACCTGGCGGGGATGGTCGAGAAAGGTCAGCAGGAGGCGGAATTCGACCGAGGAAATCGCCACCATCGCGCCATCGGGATCGCTCAGGCGGCGCTTGAGAGGATCGAGCCGCCAGCCTTCAAACTCGTAGTCGAATTCGTCGCTGGCCGGGACGGGGTCGCGGCCCGCCCGGCGCAACACGCTGCGGATCCGTGCGACCAGCTCGCGCGGATCGAACGGCTTGACTACATAATCGTCCGCGCCGATTTCGAGCCCAACGATGCGGTCGGTCGCCTCGCCGCGTGCGGTAACGAAGATCACCGGAAGCTGGCGAGATTCGACCAGATGGCGGCACAGCGATAGCCCGTCCTCGCCGGGCATCATGATGTCGAGCAGGACGAGGTCGGGAAATTCATTGCCGGGTGCCAACTGGCTGCGCGCCTCGGCGGCGGTGGCGGCCTGGGTCACGACGAACCCCTGGCGGACCAGATAGTCCGCAAGGGGTTCGCGCAGCGCGGCTTCATCATCGACAATGAGCAGCCGGGTGAGCGCGGATTCGGTCGGTGCCGTCATGCCGCGCCTATGCTCCGGTTATTGGTCTTCGTCACCCGGCGGGGGCGGCATGCCGCCGCCGTGGCCCTGCATCCGCGCGCCCATCATGGCTTTCATCGCGGCCTCGCGTTCAGCCTTGGTCACCTGGCCGTCCTTGTTGGCGTCCATCGTATCGAAGTGCTTGAGCGCGGCGGCCATCGCTTCATCGCGGGTGACCGCGCCATCGTTGTTGGCATCGGCCATCCGCAGCATCATGCCGGCACCGCCGCCGCCCATACCCATGCGGTGTCCGCCCATTCCAGGGCCGCTCCCACCCATTTTGTGGCCGTCCATCTTGTGGTCACCCATACCGGACCCACCCATCGTGGCGTGATCCATGCCTTCATGGCTCGCGCCGCCCATGCCGCTGTGCGCAGCGGTAAATTCAGCGCGGCTGATCGAGCCGTTCTTGTCGGTGTCGATCTTGTCGAACATCTGGCCCATCCGGGCAGCCTTGTCCGCTTCGTTGAGCACACCGTCGCCGTTGGCGTCGGCCTTGGCGAAGCGTTCGGCCACTTGGGCCGATAGTTCGGAGCGGGTGAGCGTGCCGTCGCCATTGGCGTCCGGACCATGCCTCATGTCGCCGGGAGCAGCATAGGCGGCGGCGCCGAGCGCCAAAGCCAGGGCAGTGGCGCCAAGCGCCGGTATGATCGTCTTCATAGCGAACAACCTCCTGTTTCATCCAAAACGCGTGAAGCTGCGCCCAGGGTCAAGGGGAAGGGGGGCAAGGTTCTGACCCGGACGCGGCTTCTGTCTGCCTGTCTAAGGCTTCAATGTCGCGTGATTATGCCGGAAACCGCTGGTCTTGTCGCAATTTGTCGCGTTCGAATTCATGCGTTCATCGGCGTGCAAGGAATTGCCTCAGCACGCCGCTGCATTTGCGATCAACCCATCACGAACGCGTTGAGCTTGTTGCCGTCGGGATCGCGGAAGTAGCAGGCATAAAACCCCTCGCCGCGCGGCCCGGGCGCGCCTTCGTCGCTGCCGCCGTTGGCCAGCGCGATATCGTAAAGCCGCTGGACCTGTTCCTTGTCTTTCGCCTCGAGCGCCACCATCACCCCGTTGCCGACGCTCGCCGCCTTGCCATCATGGGGCTTGGTGGCGGCAATCCCCGCAGCGCCGCCCGCGCTGCCCCAGGCGATGAAGCTGTCGAACTCCATCATCCGTGCGGTGCCCATTTCGGCGGCAATCGCGTCGTAGAACTTCGCCGCGCGTTCGAGGTCGTTAGTACCGACCGTTACGTATCCGATCATCTTGGCTCTCCCGTCGTGCGACTCGCTTAGAACATTACAGGAACAGTTGTATGCTCACAAGGCCGTGCAAGCAGCTTCCAGCCAGGCCCTGACTCCGCCCGCCAGCTGCGGGCCGAGCTTCGCAAGTACATCGGCATGGTAGCCGTTCCACCATGCGGTCTCCTCGGGCGTCAGCAATTCGGTTGCAACCAGCGCGCGGTCGATCGGGGCAAAGGTCAGCGTCTCGAAGCCCAGGAACGGTCCTTCTGCGCCCGCGATCTCGCGCGGTTCGACCAGCACCAGGTTCTCGATCCGGATGCCGTAGTCGCCCGACTTGTAATAGCCTGGCTCGTTGGAGAGGATCATCCCGGCGAGTAGTTCCTGCTCGGTCCCGGCCTGACCGCCGACGGACTTGGCGATCCGCTGCGGGCCTTCGTGGACCGACAGGAAGCTGCCGACCCCGTGCCCGGTGCCGTGGGCGTAATCGAGCCCGGCGGCCCACAGGAACTGCCGCGCGAACGCATCGAGCTGGCTTCCCGTGGTGCCGTGCGGAAACACCGCGCGGGCGAGCGCGATGTGCCCTTTGAGCACGCGAGTAAAGCGGTCCTTGACCTCGGCGGGAGGCGCATCGGGCCCGATCCACACCGTCCGCGTCACGTCGGTGGTGCCATCGAGATACTGCCCGCCCGAATCGACCAGATAGACGCTGTTGGGCGCGAGCGTGCGGTTGGTCTCTTCGCTGACCCGATAGTGGACCACCGCACCGTTGGGTCCTGCGCCACTAATTGTGTCGAACGACAAATCCTTGAGCGCGCCGGTTTGCTCGCGCTCAGCATGGAGCCGGGCGGCGGCAGATAGTTCGGTGACGCCCCCGGCGGGGGCCTCGCTTGTCACCCAGCGGAGGAACCGGCTGAGCGCGGCCCCGTCGCGCGCCTGCGCCGCACGATGCCCGGCCTGCTCGGCAGGGTTTTTGACCGCCTTGGCCAGCACGGTCGGATCGCGCAGTTCGACGATCGTGGCATTGGCGGCTTCCAGCGCGCCGAAGATCGCGTTGACCGAGCGTTCGGGATCAACCCCCACGCGCTTGCCCGCAAGATCGCCCAGCGCGGGGACGAACGCCTCACGCGGGTGTATCCTGACAGCGTTGCCCAAATGCGCGCGGACTTCGGCGGGCAGCTTGGCTTCGGGCATGAACAGGTCGGCGGTGCCATCGGCGTGGACCAGCGCATAGCCCAGCGCGACCGGGGTCCGCTCGACATCGGCGCCGCGGATGTTGAACAGCCAAGCGAGCGAATCGAGCGCGGCGATCACGACCGCATCGAGCTTCTTGCCGGTTAGCCATTCGGCGATCTCGGCACGCTTTTCCTGGCTCGACCGGCCCGCGTGTTCGGTGGTGTGGACCGTTGCAGGGGCATCCGACGGCTCGGGGCGATCCTGCCACACTGCATCGATCGGATTGGCGGTGACCGCAACCAGTTCGGCCCCGCTTTCGGCCAGCGCCTGGTGCGCGGCGGTGACCCATGGTTTGCCGTGGAGCCATGCGTCATAACCGATCCGTGCACCTTTGGGTGCGTTCTCACCGAGCCACCGGGCAACGCTGGTCTGCGGCACGCTAAGGTAATCCCACAACCGACCATCGACCTGGTCGCGCACTTGCAACGTGTAACGCCCGTCAACGAACATCGCGGCGCTATCCTTGAGCACAACCGCGGTTCCCGCCGATCCACCGAACCCGGTCAGCCACGCCAGCCGCTGGGCATAGCCGCCGACGTACTCGCTCATGTGCTCGTCCGAGATCGGGATGACGAAGCCATCGAGGTTCTGGCGCTTGAGTTCCTGGCGCAGCGCATCGAGCCGCGCTTCATGAGTGTGCATCAGCATAAGTCGAGTCCGGGTTGCGAGGGCATGGTCAGCATCATAGGGCCACGTCATGACTCTTTCCACACCTCCTGTCGCCGCGAAGAAACCCTCCACCGTCACCCACCACGGCCAGATTGTGAGCGACGATTACGCCTGGTTGCGCGATACGGGTTATCCCGAAGTCAAGGACGCCGAGATCCTCGCCCACCTCGAAGCCGAAAACGCGTGGTTCGAGGCGCAGATGGCACCGCACCAGCCGCTGGTCGAAGCGCTGCTCAAGGAGATGCGCGGGCGGATCAAGGAGGCCGACAAATCGGTCCCACAAAAGGATGGCAACTGGCTGTACTGGATCGAGTTCGAGGAAGGTGCCGAGTACAAGAAGTGGTGGCGGCGGCCGGTAGCAGCCAAAGACGACGAAAGCGCCGATGAGCTGATCCTTGATGAGGTGGCGCTGGCCGAGGGGCACGAATACTTCCGGCTTGGCGCGATTAGTGTATCAAGCAACGGCAAGCTGCTCGCCTGGTCGGTGGACGACAATGGCTCCGAACGGTTCACCGCGCGGGTCAAGACGATCGCCACGGGCGAAATGCTGCCCGACCAAATCCCCGGCACGCTGAGTTCACTGGTGTGGGTCGGCCACGATACCGGGCTGGTCTACTCGCTCGCCAACGACCAGTGGCGCACGGACAATGCCCGGCTCCACTGGCTGGGCAAGCCGCTATCCGACGATGTCGAGCTATTGCACGAGGACGACGAGGGTTTTCGCGTCGGTAGCTCGCTTTCGGCCAACGAGAAGTGGCTGATCATCGGGACATCCGATCACGAGACCAGCGAGGTCCGCCTGATTCCCGCCGCCGATCCGCAAGCGATTCCGATCCTCGTGCGCCCGCGCCAGACCGGAGTCGAATATGACGTGGATGAGCGCGACGGAACGCTGTTCGTCCACACCAACGACACCCACGAGAACTTCCGTCTCGCAACCGCGCCGCTGGCTTCGCCGGGCGAATGGACTACGCTGGTTTCGGGGACCGACGAATTCTACCTCACCGGGTTCGAGCTGTTCCGCGACTTCTTTGTCACCGAGGGCCGGGTGCGTGGGCTCGATACCATTGAAGTACGCTATTACGACGATCCGGACAGGATCGAGCCGATCGTGTTCCCCGAGGCGAGCTATTCAGCCGGGCTGGGCGACAATCCCGAATGGGCGATGGACACCCTGCGGCTGAGCTATGAAAGCATGGTCAGCCCGGCCTCGGTGTTCGACTACAGCGTCGCCGCGCGCACGATGGAGGTGCTCAAAGTCCAGGAAATCCCTTCGGGCTACGACGCTGCGCTCTACACCACTGAGCGGCTCGAAATCTTAGCGCGCGATGGCACCACGATCCCGGTCAGCGTGGTCTATCGCAAGGATCGCACAGGTGCCGGCCTGCTCCACCTCTACGGTTACGGTGCCTACGGCATTTCGATCGACCCCGGCTTCTCGACCACCCGGCTGAGCCTGGTCGACCGCGGCTTCGCCTATGCCATCGCGCACATTCGCGGCGGCGATGATCTGGGCCGGGCGTGGTACAAGGCGGGCAAGCTCGAACGCCGGGCCAACACTTTCACCGACTTTGTCGATGCGGCCCACGGCCTGATCGAGCGCGGCTTTACCCAAGGCGGGAAGATCAGCATTTCGGGCGGATCGGCGGGAGGCGAGCTGGTTGGCGCGGTGCTCAATTCGGACCCCAAGCTGTGGGGTGCGGCGGTGGCGCACGTGCCGTTTGTCGATGTTCTCGCGACGATGCTCGATGCCACGCTGCCACTGACTCCCGGCGAATGGCCCGAATGGGGCAATCCGATCGAGGACGCCGCCGCGTTCGATCTGATCCGCGGCTACAGCCCTTACGACAACGTGCGTGCGCAGGATTACCCGCCACTGCTGGTTACCGCCGGGCTCAACGATCCGCGGGTAACCTACTGGGAGCCGGCCAAGTGGGTCGCGCGGCTGCGCGAGCTCAAGACGGACGCCAACGAACTGCTGCTCAAGACCAACATGGGCGCAGGCCACGGCGGCAAATCGGGTCGGTTCGAATCCCTGCGCGAGACATCCGAGGAATTCGCCTTCATTTTGTGGCAGTTGGGGGTGGAGGCGTGAGCAACCGCCTTGCGATGACCTTCACTGCCCTTTCCGAACACATCGACGAGCTCGGCCACGTCAACAACAGCGTGTGGGTTCAGTGGATTCAGGACATCGCAACCGCGCACTGGCAGGCAGTCGCATCGCCCCACCAAGTGGCGGCTTACGTGTGGGTCGTGACCCGCCACGAGATTGATTATCGCGGCAATATCGGCGTGGGCGAGAGCGTGGCGGCCGAGACGTCCATCCCCGGTCCTCCCCAAGGCGCGCAGTTCGATCGCTGCGTGGTGTTCCGCAACGCGCAAGGCAAAGCCATCGTTTCGGCGCGCAGCACCTGGGCTCTGCTCGACCGGGCGAGTGGGCGCCTTTGCCGCGTCCGCCCGGAGATCGCCGCGCCGTTCTATGCCGCCTGAGAAGGTATGGGCTTGCCCCGGGGGTGGCGGCGGCGCTCAGTGAAAACTTGCAGCCGCTCGCTCATCGTCCGGTTGCGGCCGTTGTGCTTGGCTTCGTAGAGCAGGCGGTCGCAATGCGCGAACAATGCCGCGAGATCGCGGTTGCGTCCGACTTCGGGAGCTTGCTCGACCAAACCCATGCTCGCGGTGACCATCCGGTCGAGCCCGTGCACGGAAGCCGCGACGCGCGCCGGGATCGCGGCGCGGCGACGCTCGGCACGCTCTGCCGCATCGGGTCCGCGCAGCAGCAGGATGAACTCCTCGCCGCCATAGCGCACCGCGACGGTATCGTCGTCGGGCGCCAACGCGGCGGCTACCGCGCGCAGCACCGCATCGCCGGTGGCATGGCCGTGCGTGTCGTTGATCGCCTTGAAGTGGTCGAGGTCGATCACCCCCATTGTGCTGAACCCGGCGTCGCGCAGCTTGATGAAGCGATGCTGCAACGCGCGGCGGTTGGTCAGTCCGGTCAGCGCATCGCTCTCGGCCTCGCTGGCCAGCGCCTCGACCTGGCTGCGCGCGCGGTCGCGCTCGATCCGCAGCGCCATGAATCGATCCGCGACCCCCAGCGTTGCCACCAGAACCTCAACGACCACCGCCAGGTGCTGGGCCCAGAATGCATCGAGCGTGGCCGAGGTGGAAGATGCGTTCACGACCACCCGGGCGAGCCCGACCAGCATGATCGGCAGCCACGCCGCCAGCTGGAAGCAGGCAGCGCGGCTTCCCCTTCGCATCGCCACCACCATGACCCACGCGAACACTGCCAGCACCGGAGCGAACCCGCCAAAATACAGCCGCGGCGCGATTGCGCGCAAGCCTTCGGGAACGACGACATAGGCCAGCGAAATGAACGCGATCCACGGCACGGTGGCGCGCATCGCCCAGCGGTGGACCGGATCGAGGCAGGCGCGCTCGATGAAATCGACCGAGAACAAAGCCGACGCCGCCACCGCCGCGCCGAAGGTGAGCGTCGCCAGCGGGACCAGGGCGCTGAGAGGGACGCCGGTCAGGCGCGCAGCCAGCCCGGTGGCAATCAAGGTCTGGCAGAGCATGAACCCGACCGCCATTGCCTGCCACAGCAGGAACGGTTCGCGCAGCGCGCGATAGAACGCCAGGTTGAACAGCAGCGGACCGATCAGCAGTCCGCAGATCGCAGCGACCCCGAGTTCGAGCAGCGGCCACGGATCGGTGACCGGAGGCTGCGCACTGCGCAATTCCGCGTGGGTCAACAACCCGGCGAAATGGGGCCGGTCGATCTGCGCCACCACCGCCTGTGCTCCGCCGAGTTCCCCCGCGAGCCGCGCCGACATCCGCCAGGTACCGGCAGCAGGGGTCATCTCATCGAGAGCATATCTGCGCGACACACGGCGCCCCGATGCCTCGATCGTGGTCAGGCGAAGTGCGGAAAAATTTGCGATGCGCGTATCGAACCGAACGGGCGTTTGCTCGACCCCGCGCAGATCGAAGCGGATGAACACCCGCTGCGGGGCAATCGACCAGTCGCGCGCGCCGCACGTCCACCGCGCCGGGCTGGCCTCGACCATCGCATAGGTCTCGTCCAGCCGCGCCCCGGCATGGCACTGCGATCCGGGATAAAACCCGTGCGCGGCCGCGGGCAGCGCCAACAGGGCAGCCACCGCAAACAGCAGCTGCCAAAGCAGCGTCCTGACAAGTCCCGGCCCCATCGTAATGGATGTACCCAGTCGGCGTAACCGGGGCGTTAAGTTGTGGCGATCTTTCGGCTTATTTTTGTCAGCCCAGTACTTCGGCGACAGGCACGAACGGATAGCCGAGCTCCTCGGCAACCGCCTGATAGGTGAGCTTGCCGTCGTGGACGTTAAGCCCTGCGGCGAGATGCGGATTGCGCCGCAGCGCATCCTGCCAGCCCCCTGGACCGTCGAAAGCGTCGGCGATCTTGAGCGCGTGCGGCAGCGTCACGTTGTTGAGCGCATAGGTGCTGGTCCGCGCGACTGCGCCGGGCATGTTGGCAACGCAATAGTGGACCACCCCGTCGACCACGTACGTCGGATCCTGATGCGTGGTCGCGTGGCTGGTCTCGAAACACCCGCCCTGGTCGATCGCGACATCGACCAGCACCGCGCCCGGCTTCATGCAGCCGAGCATTTCGCGGCTGACCAGCTTGGGCGCCGCCGCGCCGGGGACGAGCACCGCCCCGATCACCAGATCGGCCTCGCACAGCATCTGTTCGATGTTGGCGCGGTTGGAAAAGCGCGTCTTGGCACGGCTTTCGAAGTGCGTGCCGAGGCGTTCGAGCACTTCGGGATCGCGATCCAGAATAGTGACGTCCGCCCCCAGCCCGACCGCCATCTGCGCGGCGTTGAAGCCCACCACCCCGCCACCGATCACCAGCACTCGGCCCGGCAGCACGCCCGGCACCCCGCCGAGCAGCACCCCGCGTCCGCCATGGGCCTTTTCCAGCGCGGTCGCCCCGGCCTGGATGCTCATCCGCCCCGCAACCTGGCTCATCGGCTTGAGCAGCGGCAACGATCCGCCCGGTCCGGTGACCGTCTCATAAGCGATCGCGGTAACCCCCGACTTGATCAGCGCGGCGGTCTGTTCGGGATCGGGAGCGAGGTGGAGATAGGTATAAAGGATCTGCCCCCGCCGCAGCATCGCGCATTCGCCCGGCTGCGGCTCCTTGACCTTGACGATCATCTGAGCGCCATCGAACACCGTCCGCGCATCGGGCTGGATGACCGCCCCCGCCGCGACATAGTCCGCGTCCGAAGCCCCGATCCCCAGCCCCGCCCCGCTCTCGACCCACACCTCGTGCCCGCCCGCGACCATCTCGCGCACGCTCTCCGGGGTCAGCCCGACGCGGTATTCGTGGTTCTTGATCTCGCGAACGGTGCCAACGCGCATGAAGGGTCTCCTGAAAGCCGCAGGGCGGTTACGCCTGAAGCCGGTTAGGCGCAACCGACCCCCGCGCCCCCGCTCCGATCTGCGCCGCGATCCGCGCGCGTGGACCACATGGACCACGGTCCTGGCCAAAAAAACCGGCCTTCCAAGAGCGCCCGCCAAAGGCTGCCGTGCCACCCCGGACGCCGTGCGGCGCGGCGGCGGTCGAGCGGCGCGGAAACGAAGCGGGAAGAGCGGCTTTGACCATCGCCCCGACTAAGCCACAGCACACCCCGTGTAGGAAAGTTGTTTCGCAGGCCAACCCCGATTCCCTTGCGCGACGATAGTCTACAGCAAGGCTCGCGATGACGCTCGATGCCCGGGCGGGGGAGCCAATCCGAGCCATGGATAGCCCCGCAAACTAACGCTCCCCACCGCTCGCCCAAGAAAAAGGCCGCCCGGCTGCCCGGACGGCCCTGTTACTCCCGTCAGGAAGCTCGTGTTCTAGAAGTCGATCCCGATCCGGCCGTAGAGGAACCGGCCGTTGAAGCCGAACGGCGAGAAGATCGAATAGGCGTTGTACTGGTTGTTCTGCGGGAAAGTGCCGCCACCCAGGCTGGCTGGACGCACGCCAAACGGTAAACGATCGGGATAGACGTCGAACGCGTTGTCCGCGCCCACCGCCAGATGGATGCGCTCGGCCAGATCGACGCGCACCTCGATGTCGGTGATCCACTTGGGGCTGAGCTTGATATCATCAGGGCCCAGCGCGGTCAGGCTGGTCTGGTTGGGCGCCAGCGGAGCGACCGAGCCTGGCGAGAGTACCTTGCCATAGCGGGTGCCGCGCACGGTGAACCCGAAGGCCCCGATATCGCCATCGGCGCTGAGCACGATCTTGTCGCGCGGCTGCGCCTTGGTGAAGCGCAGGCTTTCGGTACGCCCGAACAGCACCAGCCCGGGGATGGTGGCAAGCGGGCCCAATCCGTTGCGGTACCTGAGGATCTTCTGATCGCTGTAGTTATACGCCGCGGTCAGGTTGAACTTGCCGAAATCGACCGGGACGCGCCAGTTCATCACCGCATCGACGCCCTGGGTGCGGGTATCGAGGCCGTTGATGAAGAACCGCGCCGCCCCGACCGAGGGGAAGCCCGCGGTGCGCAGCAAGGTGCCGACAGCGGCGTTGACCGCCGCGGTGCCGCTGCCCGATGCGCCGAGGTTTTCGGTCAGCACGATCCGGTTGCGGATGCGGATGTTGTAGTAATCGACCGTCAGCGTCAGCCCCGCCATCGGGTTGGCGGTGAACCCGCCGCTCAGGTTGAGGCTCTTCTCCGCCTTGAGATCACGCGCGCCCAGCGCGCGGGCGATCGGGTTGGCAACCGGCAGCGTCAGGATGTCGACCGGCACCCCCGAGATGAAGTTGGTCGAGGTGGTGGTGAACACCTGCTGGTGGAGCGACGGCGCGCGGAACCCGTTGGAGACCGAGCCGCGCAGCGCGAAGCCATCAACCACCTCGAACCGCGCGGCGAGCTTGCCGGTGACGGTGTCGCCGAAGTCCGAATAATGCTCGAAGCGGCCCGCGGCGGTCAGCGAAAGCCCCTCGAACGGATCGGTGTCGAGCTCGGCATACCCGGCGAAGTTGTGGCGGTTGGCGTCGGTCGCGGCATTGGTCGGGAGTCCGGGGAAGCCCTGCGCACCCGCGCCGCCCTGGCGGCCGGGGAAAGTGCAGGCGCTGGTCCCGGCGTTGAACACGCCCTGCTGGGTGGTGCAGTTGGCCAGCGTGGTGTTGGCGATCGCCGCGCGGAAAAACGGACCGAGCGCAAACGACTGGAAATCCCCCGGACGGATCACGTAGCGCTCGCGGCGGTACTCGCCACCGAACGAGACGGTCAGCGGCTTGGCGAAGCCCATCTCGTAATCGCGGCTGAAATCGAGGTTGATCATGCGCTGCTGATACTTGAGCCCGCCAGCGTCGAACTTGCGCTGGGTGGCCGCGCCGAACGAGGCGTTGACCGAGTTTTCGGTCGAATAATCGAACTGGTTGCTGCCGATCCCGGCGGAGAAATCGGTGCGGAAGCCCGCGATCTCGCCGCGCAGGCCCGCGGTGTAGGCATAGTCGGTCAGGTCGGTCTTGATCCGCGGGAGGAACCCGTCGGGGGTCAGCGTCGGGCGGCCCACCGCGGGCGGCGCCTGATTGGGGGCGAGCTGCGAATAATCGACGTTGTTGGCGTTGGATTGCTGGCGATAGTTGGCCGCGCTGATCGAATCGCGCTGGTTGAAGCTGGCGAACGCGTAAAATTCGAACGCCTCGCTGACTTGGAAGCCGGTGTTGAGGAACAGCGTGAAATCGTCCGCCTGAGGATCGCCGAAACGAAACTCGCGGCGATCGAAGGTCAGCTCACGCGCGTCGAACGTGGTGCTGCTGGGGCGCACGTAGTTGGGGCGCAGATCGAACCCGGTGCGATTGGTGCGGTCGCGGTGGCGGTATTCGGCGGTGAGATTGAGAAAGCCGCCCTCGCCGAAGATCGGCAGGCCGATGTTGCTGGCGACGGTGTAGGTCTCGCCGTCGCGTACCTTCAGTTCGCCGTCGGTGTTGGCGAGGAGGTAGCGCGGG
>JANMQW010000175.1:0-3201 GCA_031370725.1 Novosphingobium sp. | reverse complement strand
GGGATGATGCCCCACCCCGAACGCGCCATCGAATCGGCGCATGGCGGCAGCGACGGACGGGCGCTGTTCGAGAGCGTTGTGGGCGCGCTGGTTTCGGCTTAGGCCGCCCCGCGTTGCAGAGAATTGGGCGCGAACAGGGCGCGAGCGTCGGCGGCGATCATCGGGCGGCCGAAGTAAAAGCCCTGGATTTTCTTGCAGCCCAGCCGACGGATGACTTCGAGTTCCTCCTCGGTCTCGACGCCCTCGGCGGTGGTGCTCATTTCAAGGGCGTCGGCCATAGCCACTACTGCACGGATAATCGCCAGGCTTTCGGCTGAGCGTTTGGCCGCGCCCTGGACGAAGCTGCGATCGACCTTGATCGTGGTGAAACGGACCTTGCGCAAATAGCCAAGCGAGGAATAGCCCGTGCCGAAATCATCGAGCGCAATCCCGCAACCCAGCGCAAGGATCTGCTCGAGCGTGTGCTGCGCGGTGGTGCCATCGCGCATGAAGATACTCTCGGTGACTTCAACCTCAAGCCGGTTGGCGGGCAAGCCGCTGCTCGAAAGCGCACCGACTACGGTTGCGGCAAAGTTGGGATCGAGCAATTGCTCGCCCGAAACGTTGACCGCAACCTTGATGTGCGCTGGCCAGCGCATCGCCTCGCGGCAGGCCTCGCGCAGGATCCATTCGCCGATCGGCACGATCAGGCGGGTGTCTTCGGCCAGCGGGATGAACTTCACCGGGCTGACGAAGCCGTGCTCGGCGCTGTTCCACCGCAGCAGCGCTTCGAAACTGACCACGCCTTCGTGGGTGGCATCGACCACCGGTTGGTAGTGGACGAGGAATTCGTTGCGTTCGAGCGCACGGCGCAGCGAGAACTCCAGCTTGCGGCGCTCTTCGGCGTGGGCGTGGAGCGCGGGTTCGTAGGCGAAATGGCGCCCCCCGCCCTCGTCCTTGGAACGGTACAGCGCCAGATCAGCGCTGCGCATCAGCGTTTCGACCGTGGTGCCGTCGCGCGGCCCGAAAGCCGAACCAACGCTGGCTCCGACATATAGCGTGTGATGATCGACCTCATAAGGCGCCGAGAGCGAATCGATCACCGAATGTGCAACGCTGGAGACCCGCGAGGCGTCCGAGGCATCGCGGATCACGATCGCAAACTCGTCGCCGCCCAGTCGTCCGATCAGTTCGTTGTCGGTAATCAGGCGCTTGAGCCGTTCGGATACCAGGCTCAGCAATTGGTCGCCGACCACGTGCCCCAGCGTATCGTTGACCGCCTTGAACCGATCGAGGTCGATCATCAGGAACGCGCAACGCGTGCGCCACTGTTCGGCATAACGCATCGCATCGCCGACTGCCTCGGTCAGCATGAGGCGGTTGGGCAGGCCGGTCAGCGTATCGTAGCGCGCGAGATAGGCGATTTTCTCCGACGATTCGCGCTGCTGGGTGACGTCCGAGCCGACTCCGCGGAACCCTTCGAACACGCTGTTCTCGTCGAGCTTGGGGGTACCTGAAATCTCCCACCAGCGGTGGTCGCCCTGTACGGTGACGCGGACCAGCAGGTTGGAGAAGCTCTCGCGCCGCTTGATCCGCTCGGACAGGTCATGAAGGCTGGTGTGAAACTGCCCGGTTTCCCAGGATTCGCCAGCGATGAGCTGGAGGAACGGCTTACCGCCGATGTCCTCGGGATCAAGGCCGAGAGCAAACGCGAACCGCGGGCTGACGCTACGCACGCGGCGTGAGGTATCGATCTGCCACAGCCAATCGGCATCGCCTTCCTCGAATTCGCGCAGCAGCAGCGAGACGACTTCGCTTTTTTCTGTGACACTCGACTGGGCGACCTTGGCGGTCAGGAAATTGCGAGCCGACTGGACCGTGCCGATCGCGATCATTGCGAGATAGGCCACCACCATCGCCGCGGGCACATAGTCTCCGGTCAGCACGAAGCTGGCGATTGCAGCGCCACCGACGATCGCGCTGAACACCAGCACCCCCAGTGGAACCGCGGCAAAAGCCACCGCCGACCCGGTCATCAGCATCGCCAGCACGGTCCACAGACTGAGCCGGTCGAGCGCGGTTCCCAGGGGCACGAAGAACACGATCGGCACAATCCACACCAGCCCTGCTATCAGCGAGCTGATGGTGTGCTGGTTGATTTCCTCGCGCGACATGCGGCGGCGATCGGCATCGCCCAGACTGCGGTCGAACCGCGCGCCGTAATAAAGCGTGGCAGCCAGCGCTACGACCCATCCCGCCAGAACTCCGGTTTGAACCACCTTGAAATAGGTCAGCGCCACGATCAGCCCGGCCATCACATGAACCGCCAGGCGGACTATGCCGACTTTCACCAGGCTCGCGTATTGCATCCCGCGCAGTCGGCCCCAGTCGCCGTCGTCGGGGTTGCTCAGGCCCAGCACGGCCAGCGCGGGAAGGTCGCGCGGCAGCGCGGCCGGAGGATTGCGGGATCGTCTCACCCGGCGAGCAATTATCGGGAAAAGGTTATCGTCCTGTAAAACTGGCGGCTGCAGTGGTAGGAAATCTGCACCCCCGCTTGAGGACGCTGCCGATGGCAACCACTCCCTTTTTCGAACCCGTGCAACCGCGCCGGACACGAGACTGGGTGCCGACCTGGCGCGGATTTTTCGGCGAGCGGCTTCATAATACGCTCTACGGTTGGCCCGAACCCGCGTTCGACGTGCCGATCCGCACGCGCAAGGTGCTCGGCTTCACCGTGCACATCCTTTCGGACCCAGACGCGGTCGAACGGGTGCTGCTGGGCAACAAGGCCAATTACGGACGTCCCCGAATCGTCCGTCGAATTCTCACGCCGCTCATCGGAAATGGCCTGCTGACGGCCGAAGGCGAGGATTGGCGCCTTCAACGCAAGATCGTCGCGCCGACCTTCGCCCCCGGCGCGATCGCGGCGATGGCCCCGCTGATGGATGCAGCGGCGCGGCGCGAAGTGGAGGCCTGGCCCGAGCACGCCGGACGGCTCGACTTTGCCGCGGCGGCGACGCGGACGACGATGGCGATCATTGCCGACGCGCTGTTCGGCAGCGATCCGCGGTTGACCAAAGCGGCCGCGGCCAAACAGATCGACACGCTGATGCTCGCCTCCGGGCAGGCGCGGCTGATGACCATGCTCGGCCTCGAGAACCTCGACCCGTCGCCGATCATGCGCCGCGCCCGCGCCGCGCGCGCCTGGCTGCGCACCACGCT